>DFHJ01000081.1 GCA_002372665.1 Anaerovibrio lipolyticus | reverse complement strand
TCAAATAACTTAACATTGTCCTCCAAGATTTGGCGACCTGCAGGGAACAGTCCAATGGCACCGCGGGCAATTACACCACGGATACCAGCCTTGATGGTAGCCTCAATAACGGACTCCATGTGAGGTCCATACATATCTGCATAGGCAGTAGTACCAGTTTTAATCATCTCCAAAAGGGCCAGCTCGCCACCTACACGAATATCCTTTTCCACCATTTTGGCTTCTGTAGGCCAAATGCGGTTATTGAGCCAGTCCATCAGCTCCATGTCATCGCCGTAGCTTCTCAGCATGGTCATGGACGCATGAGTATGACCATTAACGAAGCCCGGTACTGCAAAATGGTTGCTGCCGTCTATAGTGCGCTCTGCCTTAAAATCAGCGGGAATGTCGCCAATAGCCAAAATTTTCGTGTCCTTTACCGCAATATCGGTTTCTTTGACAGTGTAATCCTCCAACAGCACATGGGCGCCTTTAATAAGTAAATTGCTCATTTATTACCCTCCATCAAAATAATAACATTAATAATCAGGATACCATTTCTCTATCTGCTCCCGAGGAATCTCAAAATGCTGGTAATCCTTTTCCTCATCCCAGTCACCGCCCCATTCAAAGCCATTTTCCTCAAAGAGGCGGACACAAATATCATCCTTTACGATTTTATAAGGATATTCCTTTTCCCTATCGCAATACTGCTTTCCATTTTCCGGCACAATATAGATACTGCCATCCTCCAGTGTCTTTATATACGGGTTATACCTTGGATTTATGTCCACTGCCAGCCCCAGGCCATGCTTGGAAATCCTGTTGGTATGAGCCACAAGGCGAAAATTAAAGCAGGAGCCGTTATTATCCGCCATGGATTTGTCATCATCTGCGTCGTATTCATCGATAAGACGGAACTTCTCCATGGGATAGCTGCACTCATATAGCTTTTTAAAAATATCCAAAACCCGTTCTGCAATGTGAAAATTGCAGACCATCTCACCCTCAAGAGTTTCTCCCTTAAGGTTTTTATGGAGAAAATGAAGATACCTTAATTCTGCCACTGGCAAAATACAATGCTTGGCAAAGGACTTCCCCTCCATCCTGGCAAAAAGCTCAGGAGAAATTTCCTCAATATAAAAATCCTTGTCTCTCATCTCTATCGCTCTCTTTTTTATTTATTTCATGCCATTTTTATAATATTTCATTCACAAAAAGAAGTCAATTAAGCATTATTTCACTTTTCATACAAACAATGAAAATGCTATAATTCAATGAGGTGCTTTATACATAAACTTAATTCTAAAAAGGAGTAAATCTAACTATGAAAAAGCGTGCATTATTGGCAATTTTTGCCCTGTTCATGTGCCTTGGCATGATAAGTGGCTGTGGTTCCAACAGCGGATCGTCAGATTCAAAGACTATTTCCATGGCTCTGTCCAACGAGCCGTCCTCCCTGGATCCTGCCATGACCTATGGTCTTTCTGAAAGTGATGTGGAGCTGGCCATCTTTGAGGGGCTTACCCGTGCAGATGAAAAAGGTGTGGCTCAGCCGGCCCTGGCTGAAAAATGGGATGTGTCTGCTGACGGACTTACTTATACCTTCCACCTTCGCAAGGATTTAAAATGGTCTGACGGCACTCCTATCACCGCCAAGGATTTTGAATATTCCTGGAAGCGTGTACTGGATCCTCAGCTTGCCTCCGGCAATGCGTATATGCTTTTCATCATTGAGGGTGCAGAGGATTATAACAGCGAAAAAGGAAGTGCTGATAAGGTAGGCATTAAGGCTGTGGACGATAATACTCTGCAGGTTAAGCTCGTAGAGCCAGCAGCATATTTCCTTGACCTCACCGCATTCCATGCTTTCTATCCAGTACCAAAGCACACAGTTGAGGCAAACAAGGATGGCTGGGCTGGCAATGCTGAAACTATCGTGGGCAACGGTCCATTCAAGATTACTAAATGGACACATTCCAGCGAAATCATCCTTGAAAAGAATGAAAACTACTGGAATTCTTCTGTAGTGGCTTCCAACTCTGTAAGAATGCCTATTAGCGAATCTAAGAGCACCCGTCTCACCATGCTGGAGAGCAACCAGACTGACCTTATTGTGGATCCACCACCTGCTGATGAGGATCGTCTGAAGGAAAAGGGCCTTTACAAGGTTGAGCCACAGCTGGGTACCAGCTACTATGTCTTCAATGTAACCAAAGCACCTTTTGATAAGGTTGAAGTCCGTAAGGCCTTTGCTATGGCAGTTACCCGCAAGGATATGATAGAAAAGGTAGTACGAAACGGCAAGAAGGCCGCCAACACCTTTGTACCACCTGGAATAAATGTAAACGGCAAGGATTTTGCTGAAGAAACCGGTTCCCTGGTGGTTGAAGATCCAGCACAGGCCAAAAAGATATTGGCATCCTCCGGATATAATGGTGAGCCTGTAACCATTCTTTACAATACCAATGAAATGAACAAGGCTATCGCTGAGTCTATTCAGGCCATGTGGAAGGAGGCTCTGGGGGTAAATGTTGAGCTTACCAATCAGGAAACCAAGGTATTCTATGCCTCCCGTGAAAACGGTGAATATCAGGTGGCTGCAGCTAACTGGATTGCTGACTTTGCTGACCCTGTAAATTTCCTTGATATATTTACTGCCAAGGATAACGATGCCCAGTATCACAATGCTGAATATAATGCCATCATGAAGGCTGTTCATAAAGAGGTGGACCCTGCCAAGAGGGCTCAGCTCATGCATCAGGCTGAAAAGAAGCTCTTTGATGACTGTGTAATTATTCCGCTGTACTACACCTCCCAGGTTATTGCTGTAAATCCTAAGCTTACAGGCTATTACTGCTCCCCTACGGGTGTAATTGATATTATCAAGGCTCACAAGTAATAAGGATTCAATATGTCCGATATAAAGGAAGTTCTCTGCTCACTGGCAGAAAATAATAAGGAAACATTAAATAATATCGCTGATTATATTCATGCAAACCCGGAGCTGGGCTGTGAGGAAGTAAAAGCCTCCGCTTATCTCCGGCAGCTGTTAAAAAACGAAGGCTTCACGGTGGAGGATGTGCTTAAGGACCAATTCCCTACTGCCTTTAAGGCTTCTTATGGAAATGGTGATATTAACATTGGCTTTTTGGCAGAATATGATGCCCTGCCAGAAATCGGTCACGGCTGTGGCCACAATCTTATTGCTGCCATGAGCACCACTGCTGCCATAGTCTGCGGAAAGGCACTTAGAGATAAGATTACCGTTCATCTCTTTGGCTGTCCCGCTGAAGAAACTATTGGCAGCAAGGTAATGATGAGCGAAGCAGGAATATTTGATGGACTAACAGCGGCTCTTATCTGTCATCCTGGAAGTGATACCACCTTTGGTGGCACCTCCTACGCCACCCATCCCCTGCAGATAACCTTCAAGGGAAAGCCAGCCCATGTGGCGGATCCTGATTATCATGGAATCAATGCTTTGGATGCCCTGGTGGATTTTTATACCCAGCTTACAGAGCTGGAAAAGACCTTTACAGAGCCTTATATTCTGGGAAGGATAATCACCGAGGG
Source organism: Anaerovibrio lipolyticus (assembly GCA_002372665.1). Lineage (GTDB taxonomy): Bacteria > Bacillota > Negativicutes > Selenomonadales > Selenomonadaceae > Anaerovibrio > Anaerovibrio lipolyticus_C. The sequence goes on along the minus strand of DFHJ01000081.1, from coordinate 13,375 downwards.
AGGTACTGCTCCCAATATCATTCCCGACAGAGCTGTAATGAAAGCCACCATCCGTTCCCTCAGCACCATATACCTTGAGGAAACCATGCTTCCAAAAATCAAGGGACTGGCTAAAAGGATTTCGGATAATCACGGTACAGAGGTAGATTTGCACCATTATGAGCCATTATTTAAAAACATGATTAGTCATAAGAAGCTGGAGGCTTATGCCAAGGATAATTTCTCAAGCCTTGGTATAAAAGATATAAAGGTCTTTCCGGATGATTATGCCGACGGCTCCACAGATGTGGGAAATGTAAGTCATGTGGTCCCAACCATTCAGCCGGAAATCAAAATCGGTGATGAGATTTCAGCCCACACACCGGAATTTGCCGTCGCTGCTGATAGTGCGTATGGCAAGGAAATGGCGCTAAAGGCTGTAAAGGGTATGTGTATGACAGTGGCTGATATTGTGGAAAAGGGCTTGTAACATCTAAAATGTAAAGCCAACTTAATGAAAAAGCGCGATGTGGCGGAAAAATTCGTCACATCGCGCTTATTTTTATTTCTTCATATCGTCAATGATAAAGTTGAAATAAGTATTTGGATAAGGCTCATTCTTCAGGAAGAAATGCCACCACTCGGTATCAATTGGCTCAAAGCCATGCTTCATCATGGCCTCACGGAGAATCATGCGGTTCTTAAACTGCTTCTCGGTAATTTTGCCATTTTTAGGAACTGACTTACCCTCAAATTTACCGGTATATTTTCCCGTATCAGGGTCACCGCACCATGTTGGGTGGCTTTCCAGCCCGAAGTGGTCGAAGGTACCGCCCATGTCCACTTCCTTGCCGGTTTTCATATCAAACAGAGTCAAATCAATGGCAGAGCCACGGCTATGACCAGACTTGGCATCAATATAGCCATCGGCAAACAATCGGGTCTTATCTACCTCTGGGTAGAAATAGTCCTTCATACGTTTATCCCCCAAATCCTCAGCCCAAGCCACAAAATTATCTACAGCTCTCTGAGGACGATAGGCATCGTATACCTTCAGCCGATATCCCTTTTTCTTTACATCATCCGATACTTCCTTTAATGCCTCAGCGGCTTCCCTAGACATTAATATACTTGGCTGGGTATAGCCATTGATTCGATCTCCCACAAAATTATAGGTGGAGAAATAACGGACCTCCTGAATGATATCAGGCACCACATCAGAAAGCACCACAAATCCTGTAGGGTCATTTACATCCACGCTCCTTGAGGTGGTTTCAACAGAAGTGTTATCAGCCAAAGCAGCATAGCTGTGAACAGGCATAAACACTGAGGAAGCCAACAGCATTCCACCAACTAATCCTAAAAGCTTTTTATTCATTCAAAATCCCTCCTGATATATCAACATTCTACGTATTTATAATTTTTCCTTCAAATTCAAATTGAATGACAGGCGATTTGATGACCTTCAACATTTTTGATTGCCGGCATTTCCTTAAAGCATTTATCACTGGCCTTATTGCACCGCGGAGCGAAAGGACAGCCTGTCATATCGCCGGTTCCGATTTCCCCCTTGATGCTGGAAATATCCTGACGAATATCCGGATCTGGCACTGGAATAGCCGCCAATAGTGACTTAGTATATGGATGCAATGGGTTCCTATAAAGCTCTTCTGCATCTGCCAGCTCCATAATAGCTCCCATATACATAACAGCCACCCTGTCACTGATGTATTTTACCATGGCCAAATCATGGGCAATAAAAAGATATGTCAGTCCCAATTCCTTTTGTAATCTTCTCATAAGATTAACCACCTGGGCCTGAATGGAAACATCCAATGCTGAAATAGGCTCATCGCAGATTATAATATCGGGATTTACCGCCAAAGCTCTTGCAATGCCAATTCGCTGTCTTTGCCCACCACTAAACTCATGGGGAAAGCGATTAGCCTGCTCCCTGCTAAGGCCCACCAGCTCCAGAAGCTCATACACCCGTTGCAGCTTTGCCTTGTTATCATCATAGACATGATTAATTTCCAGTGGCTCGCTAATGATTTCCCCCACGGTCATGCGGGGATTAAGACAAGCATAAGGGTCCTGGAAAATCATCTGAATACGTTTCTCCGGTCCCTTGGATAAATCCAGCCTCTCACCATGGAGATAAACCTCACCAGCAGTAGGCTTGTATATACCCATTATAGTTCTGCCGGCTGTTGTTTTGCCACAACCGGACTCGCCCACCAGTCCCAGGGTCTCACCTTTATTAATATCAAAGGATATACCATTTAGTGAATAGGCGTACTCCTTCGGATGCCCGAAGAAATTCTTCTTGGTAACAAAATGCTTCTTTAAATTTTTAACGGAAAGCAAGGGCTTGTTATTTGGGATTTCTATATTATTCATCGTGCCCCTCCTCTCTGTCACGGACTGGAAGCCAACATTCCACACAATGTTCCTTACCCATATTTTCATTATTTGGACGACAGGCAGCACAAACCTTCATGGCATCGCCACATCTGGGGGCAAAGCTGCACCCCTTAATATCATAAAGCAAATCAGGAGGGTGGCCCTCAATAACCGGCAGCTCAGTATCATCCACCTTATCCACTCTTGGCAGAGAGTTTAGAAGGCCTCTGGTATACGGATGCTGTGGGTTATGGAATATTTCACCTACCGGGCCGGACTCCACTATACGGCCGGCATACATAACATTCACTCTGTCACAAATACGGGCAATGACTCCCAAATCATGAGACACCAATACTATGGACATCTTCATTTCACGACGAAGCTCATCCAATAATTCCAATATTTGGGCCTGTATAGTTACATCCAAGGCTGTGGTTGGCTCATCTGCAAACAACAATTTTGGCCTACAAATAAGTGCCATGGCTATCATTACCCGCTGACGCATACCACCGCTGAATTCATGGGGGTAAGCCTTCATACGCTCCTCTGCCTTGGGAATACCCACCCTCTTTAAAAGGGCAAGTGCTTCCTCATAAGCAGCTTTTTTGCTTAACCCCTTGGATTTAATAATACCTTCTGTCATTTGTTGGCCAATGGTCAATACAGGATTTAATGATGTCATTGGATCCTGGAAAATCATGGCCATGGATGTACCACGGAGCTTGGCCATTTCTTTATTGGACTTATTGGTAATATCCTCACCTAATAATTTTATGTTGCCTTGATTTATAAAGGAGTTTTCCTCGGGCAAAAGACCCATTACTGCATGGGCAGTAACACTTTTACCACAGCCGGATTCCCCCACAATGCCAACGATTTCCCCCTCATCAACATTGAAGGTGACTCCCCGGACTGCCTTCACATCTCCCCGATAGGTATGGAAGCCCACTGATAAATTATTAATTTCTAAAATCATCCTTAAGCTCCCCCTTTAACGGCGCATTTTAGGGTCCAGGGCATCCCGCAGACCATCACTGAAGAAATTAAAGGCCAACATGGTTAAGCTGATGGCCACAGCAGGAAAAAATAACTGAAATGGGTATGCTCCCAAAGTATTAATCCCATCAGAGCAAAGTACACCCCAGCTGGCCATTGGCGCAGAAACACCAAGACCGATAAAGCTCAAAAAGGCCTCGGTAAAAATAGCATCCGGGATGGAAAGACTCAATGATACTATAATAACCCCCAAAGAATTAGGAATAAGATGCTTCAGAAGAATACGGGCTGGACTTGCTCCCATGCTGCGTGATGCCAGCACAAATTCCTGCTCCTTGATTTTCAGCACCTCTCCACGGACAATTCGGGCCATTTGCAGCCAATAGCTGATACCCAGGGCAATATAAATATTGAGAAGCCCCGGCTTAAAGACCACCATTAACAATATCACATACAAAAGGGTTGGCACACTGTAGAGAATATCCACGATATTCATCATAATTCGGTCCGTTCGCCCTCCCACAAAGCCGGAAATACCACCATAAAGCACTCCAATAAAGAGATTAATCAAAGAAGCCACCACACCGATGGACAAGGAAATACGGGCACCATAAAGGACACGGATAAGCATATCCCTTCCCAGATTATCGGTCCCAAAAAGATGCTCCATGGTTGGGGCCATATTAGTTCTGGCAAAATCCTGATCCTCATAGGAAATGCTGGAGAACATTGGTATAAAAATAGCAGCCAGCATCATCAGTACAATAAATCCCATACCCAGCATGGCAGCCTTGTCCTTTTTCAGACGAATCCAGGCGTCCTGCCAATATCCCATGGATGGTGCCTGCTCTGACTCCACAGCCAAAGCCATCTCAGATTTGCTCAGAGGAGAAAAATCATATTTGTTATTCATCCTTAATCCTCCTTCGCCCCAATATTAATACGTGGATCCAGCATAGGATAAATAATATCCACCAGCATATTCATCAGGATAATAATGGCACTATAGAATATGGTAACACCCAAAATCACTGTATAATCACGATTATATATGGAGGTTACAAAATAACTTCCCAGTCCAGGTATAGCAAATATAGTCTCAATAACAAAGGAGCCTGTCAAAATACTGGCTACCATCGGACCAACATAGGTAACTACTGGAATAAGGGCATTTGGTAAAGCATGCTGAAAGAGAATATAGCTTGTCCCCAACCCCTTTGCCTTGGCAGTTTTAATATAATCCTGTCCCAAAACCTCCAGCATACTGGAGCGGGTCAGCCTTGTAATAAAGGCCATGGGCATAGCTGCAAGGGCAAAGGCAGGCAGGATACGGCTTTTCCAGTCAATCCACATGGCAGCAGGAAGCAGGCCCAGCTTCATGGCGAAAATCTCCACCATAAGGGCCGCCAGCACAAAGCCCGGCACTGCTATACCGATGGTTGTCAATAAATTAACAGTGCGGTCCTGCCAGTTATTTCGACGATAGGCTGCCAGCACTCCCGCCGGAATACCCAACAATAAAGAGATAAGAATGGCCTCCATGCCCAGCTCAAAGGACACAGGGAAGCTCTCCCCAATAATATCATTGACAGAACGGCCCACATATTTAAAGGATGGACCCAAATCACCATGAAGAATATTCTCCACATAATCCATATACTGGGTGGTCAAAGGATCATTTAACTTGTAACGGGCCTCAATATTGGCCTGCACAGCAGGAGGCAGATTCTTTTCCGCTGTAAATGGTCCACCTGGTATGGCGTGCATAAGCAAAAATGTAACCGTCATTACTATCCACAGCACAATTATGGAATTTAATAATCTTTTACCCAAATAATTAAGCACTTTGGCTTCCTCCCCAAAATGTTATTTAAAAAGCATGGCAAAGAGCATCCATAACCTTTTCTTCCCAGATAAAGTTATTACTAAACTCGCCGTGGCTCCGCTCATCTTCCTCTGCCATGCCCTCACCATTCATAATATATACAAAGCCATCCTTGGTTCCTGGTACATAAAACATCCCGGAATAAAGGCCAAAGGCTTGACCAGTATGCCCCACCAGAAAAATATCGTGATGCTGACATACTCTGGCAGAGGAATCTCCCCTTATCTGATATAGCCCCAAGCCATAGGACAGAAGCGTATCATCAGCAGTATCACCATTGCCACCATCATAGCTCCACTGAGCCTTTGTCATTTCATTAATGGAAGTCTCAGATAAAAACTGCTTGTCCCTAAAGGTCCCCTTATTCATCAGCATTACCAAAGCATTGAACATACCCTCCAGGGAAATACGGAGTCCCCCCTGAGGTGCAAAGAAGGTTGCATTAGTACCCGGAACATAATTATCCAATGAATATACTCTGGGATCGTCATTTATGGCATAAGGATTTTGCATTGTAACCGTGTCCCTGGCCGGCTTGATACCATTATAGAAATCCATAACAGGCCGCCATGGCATATCGTCCCGCCATCTTCCCCCAATATCCTTTTTTTGGTACAGGGTACCCAGACTGACAAATTCCGTGGCAGACAAATTCCCCGGCAAATAGCCTCCGATGATATCCAATTCCTTTAAAATATTATTTTGTAAATAATAATCAAAGCGCTCATCAGTTACTGCCTCAATAATGGTGCCCAAAAGACCGTAATTGAGGTTGCAGTAACAGAAAAACTCCCCCACAGGCTCGTTTGCAGGGGAAAAATGGGCCCCATCCTCATAAAATTTGCCCTCAGGAACAAAAAACGCCCTTACTGAATACCCAGGTGGAATACAGTAAACCACACCATCACGTAAACCAGATGTGTGATTGGCCAGCATTCTCACAGTAATTTTCACGTCCGGAAAATCAGGATGACGTAAGGTAAATCCTAAATAATCACTGATATCATCATCAAGATTAATTATTTCAGCCTCCACCAGCTGCATAATTGCATAAACAGTAAATTGCTTTGACACAGATGCTATACGAAAAAGAGAATCAGCCTTAAACAGCTTTTGTTCCTTACCAAAGGCTGCATACCCGCCACAATAGCTAAATACCGGCTTCCCGTCCTTTATAAGAACAGCTCCCAATCCTGGAACCTGGGTATAGTGGTTCCCTACCATACCCTTTAATTCATCTTCCAATAAATCATACTCATCCATGAAATTGCCTCTTTATTCAGGATAAATGCAAACACGCACATTATTATCAACGTGCTGCAGAATTTTTATCATGTTTTCTTCACTGACAGCAATACATCCTAAGGTATAATCATATTCTCCCATGCAATGCAGGAAAATATAAGACCCCCGTCCTGGTACACATTCCCGGTTATAGGTTAAAAATAAACCATAATTAAACTGTGGTGCCCCATTGTTCATAGGATCCAAGTCAAGCTTCTCCAATACCTTCTTAGGAATTTTACGGTCGTCAATGAGCTTATTATAATAAGGCCCATCAGCGCAGAAAATATGCTCGTCAAAAAGAAGGTAATCAGCCTTGGTGCCCGGATTAGGCTCTATACCACCAGCGGTAAAAATACCGAAATCACCCTTTGGAGTTTTCCTATCTCCTTCCTTGGTCTTGCCTAAACCATTTTCTCCTACAAAGCCCTCACACTTCAATACCATATTCCATTTTTGCTCATCATCCTTTTCATACAGCTTTACATCAGCCTTGCTGTCCCCCTTGTACTGTACGAAAATTACCTGCTGAACACAGGATATCTCGCTGTATTGGTTCAGCTTATCCTGCCAGAAGGGATTTTTTTCATTAGGGGCAGCGGCCTCAGCCACCAGAGAGCCCTTTAAACTAAATAAAAGGCACAATAAAGTTAATAATAATACCTTCATAAAAAAGGCACCGTCCTTTCAATAAGAAGCAAGCTGAAAGTCTTACAGCTTTCATTGCCCTTACACGCATACTAAGCTCACACTGTGCCTTTCGGCTTGTGTTCGCTAAGTATTTATAGTAAAAATAGGCTCCTAAAATATTTAGAAGCCTATTAATTATGTAAAATGCTCGTTAAAATCAGCACTGGTGGAGATAAGCGTACTGTTCAGGAGTCAGCTCATCAATCTCAATGCCCATGGCAGCCAGCTTGATTTTCGCAATCTTTTGGTCAATTTCCTCTGGCAAAACATATACTTTATTTTCCAATTTCTCATGATTTTCGAGAATGTACAGGGCTGAGAAGAATTGAACGCCCCAGGAAAGGTCCATAATTTCAGCTGGATGACCATCACCACAAGCCAAGTTTACAAGACGGCCCTCACCAAGGAGATACAGCTTCTTTCCATCAGCAAATTTAAATTCCTCAATGCCTTCCTTCACCTTCTTGCGGGACTCAGTCATGGCCTGCAACTCAGGGATGTTAATCTCTACATCAAAGTGACCGGAATTGCACATTACAGCACCATTCTTCATGGAAGCAAAATGACGCTCACGAATAACATCCTTATCACCAGTAAGGGTAAGGAAAATATCACCAATCTTGGCAGCCTCATCCATTGGCATTACGCGGAAGCCATCAAATACAGCCTCAATAGCCTTTACCGGATCAACCTCAGTGATGATAACATTTGCACCAAGACCCTTGGCACGCATAGCACCGCCCTTGCCGCACCAGCCATAACCAGCAATAACAACGGTCTTGCCGGAAATTACAAGATTAGTGGCACGCATGATACCCTCCCAAGTGGACTGGCCAGTACCATACCGGTTATCAAAGAGGTACTTACAATAAGCATCATTGGCAGCCATCATAGGGAACTCCAGCTTGCCAGCGGCTTCCAGTGCCTTGTCACGAAGAACGCCAGTGGTGGTTTCCTCGGAACCGCCAATAATCTTTGGCAGCAGCTCACGGCGGTCATTGTGAAGACGATGAATCAAATCGCCACCATCATCCATAATGATATCAGGCTCAGTGTCCAGTGCCATATCAATATACTTGTCGTATTCCTCCATGGTGCAGCCGTGATGAGCCAATACAGTTACGCCTTCCTCAACCAAAGCAGCACATACATCATCCTGAGTGGATAATGGGTTGGACGCAGTGGCAATAACCTCAGCACCGGCATTTTTCAGTACAAGTGCAAGATAAGCAGTCTTGGCTTCCAGATGCATGGTCATAACCATACGCTTGCCGGCAAATGGCTTGGAAACAGAATATTCATCATTTACAGCCTTCATAACAGGCATAAAATTCTTTACCCAGTTGATTTTATCATGACCAGAAGGTGCTAACTTAATGTCTTTGATTTTAGATTCCATAAATACGCCTCCTAAAAAATCTGTTTTAAATAGCTAACAATTCATTATACCGCATTTGTTCATTTTTTTCTATGTTAACAGAAAAAGAATCACAACTCTTTTCCTGCCACATCTGAAAGGTATTTGTGATCCGCAACCTTAAGGCGAATTGGAGTAACTGTAATATTACCCTGCTGGCAAAGAACAACATCAGAAATAGGGCTGTTGCCCTCATCTACAATATTGCCTTCCACAATATAATAGATTCGTCCATCAGCGTCCGTCCGCGGAATATAGGCATTTTCATAATTTCTGATGCCCTGATATGCCCACAGCCACTTGAAATCCCTGGCCAGCTTTACAGGGAAATTAATATTGAGAAGGTATTCCTTCTCCTCTCTTTCCATATTCAAAATATCCGGAAGCTTCTTTACCAGCTCCCTGGCCACCTCATCAAAGGTCATAATTGGATTATAGCTGAGAGATACGGCTATAGAGCGGATATTATGGATAAAGCCTTCTTTAGCAGCCCCCACTGTACCTGAATAAATCAAATCAGTCCCCAGATTGGAACCATCGTTAATACCGGAAATAACGAGATCAGGATATGCCTCCTCACTATCGTGCAGCTCTCCTTCAAGGTACAGCTTAACACTATCTGCTGGGGTTCCAGAGATACCATAGGCCTTGATGCCGTATTTTTCAATAAGAGGTTTATATTCATCGATATAAATACGCTGTCCTACAGTAATGGCATGGGCCTTGGCACTCTGCTGACTTGCGGGAGCTGCCACAATAACCTCATGCTTCTTGTACAAGTGCTTAACCAAAGCCTCAATACCAGGAGACATAACACCATCATCGTTAGTAATAAGAATCTTCATACTATCACCTTTCTATACAAAAAAAAGGTTGGAACAACATCCAACCTGTAATGATTCATAATGGTGACCCACCGGGGACTCGAACCCCGAACCTGCTGATTAAGAGTCAGATGCTCTACCAGTTGAGCTAGTGAGTCATAGAAACAGGCTGCGAAACAACCTGTAATATTTTCAATGGTGACCCACCGGGGACTCGAACCCCGAACCTGCTGATTAAGAGTCAGATGCTCTACCAGTTGAGCTAGTGAGTCATTCGTTTTACACAACAATTGATATTATAGTCATTTCATATATCCGTGTCAACAAAAAATATGAAAAATGTAGACTTTTACATGGATAATATTATTTATCCTCAAATACCCTCTTTATATATTTTTCTCCCAAGGCTTTTTTACATTGTTCAAGTATTGGCTCGATTAGTTTTAGGGCCTCTTCCCGATTTTGGGCTGCTGCGGTTATGCGAATCAGACAGCCATCTTCTTTGGCATAAGTAGCTACCGTTGGATTTTCATTGTCGCACAGGTCACCCAGCCGCTCTGCACATGGCCCTTCACCAACAATTGTTACCGATACTTCATCACGGCTCATCATTTTTATATCCATTGAAACAAATACTTTATCACTGAATTGCCGGAGATAAGGTACACCATACTCCTTAAACATCGGCTGCATTTCCTTTGGAGGCCCCGGAAACAGCATACAATACTTGCCTTTATTTTCCATAATACAGCCTGGAGCAGTACCGTTATGATTGTACATTACAATGGAATCCTTTGGTACAAATGCCTGCTTTTTCTGGCTGTTACTGAACTGGGTAAAGCCACTGCGGGTCATGCGTTCCTTCATCATTTCCCAAGCCTTTTCATCAAGAACAATCTCCTTATGAAAATAGTCCATAAGCATTTCCTTGGTAAGGTCATCCTTGGTAGGCCCTAAACCACCTGTGAGAATAACCATGTCACCACGGGAAAAGGCCACATCCAAAGCACTTTTTATACGGTCCGGATTATCTCCCACCACCGTTTGGTAGTAACATTCCATTCCCAGCTTTGCCAGCTCCTTTGATATAAACTGGGCATTTGTATTGACGATATTGCCCAAAAGAAGCTCTGTTCCCACACTAATTATTTCTACAATCATTTCCACTTTTTCTCCTTAATATATAGTTTGCATTGTGTTAACTGTTCTGCTTCCTAAATGCGTGGGGACTACAGCCCCTATACAAGCGAAAGGCCTTGCTGAAATGACTGGGGTTATAATAACCACAGGCCATGCCAATGGATAGAATTGACTCATTGGACTCCAAAAGCATTTCCTCGGCCACCTGTAACCGGTAATTTTGTATATACTGGCGTGGTGACATATTAAAGATGGATTGAAAACAGCGCTGGGCCTCACGCTCACTTATTCTAGCCTGGGCTGCCAATTCCTCCACAGATATCTGCTCGCTGTAATGGCCATGAATATAGTCCAGCATCACCTTTATTCGCTCCATTTGCGGAGTTGTGTAACCAATTCTGGAAGCTGTTGGATGGTCACTTAATATAGCCAAGGCCTTGCCTATATTATATCTGAGATCAAGCTCAAAGCCGAAAATTTCTTTTTGGGCAGCGATAAACGCTCTTCTGATATTGATTATTACATCCCGTTCCCTTTTTACATCGGTATGCAAATATTTCCCGGAAAACATTTCATCGGTAACAATAGGCTTAACATATTTTTTATAAATAACGTTCGCAATGCCACCGCTTATAAATTTCTCATCAAACAGGATGCAATACAGCTGACAACGTTCCCCATCCAGCGCATATCGGTGCAATACTCTGGAATTGCAAAAAAAGCCATTTCCTGCTTCCACTATTGCCCGTTTACCTGCGTATTCAACCACAGCACGGCCGGAAGCAACATACATAAATTCAAGCTCACGATGCCAATGCCACGGCAGTGATTGAATACCTCCCCTATTCCATTCAATGCAATAACTGCTACAAGGAAAAAGGGGATTATCATGCATTTGCTCTTTCTCCTTGTCCGCCATTATACGTATCGTAGTCATTTTCTTAATCATAAAAACCGCCTTATTTGTCGCATAGAGAACATTTTTTGTCGTATAAAAGGCAGAAAACCTTGGCTTTACAAGATATAATAAAATCACAATAAGAAATAAATAAAATTTTTAAAGGAGGAATCGACCATGAAAGCAGCAGTAAGACTTTCCAACATGGAGCGTTTGTTAATGAACGTTAATACCCATCATTATAGTTTCTTGGAGGGTGAGGCTTTTCACTCTGCAAAAGAGAGTGATCTCAACTATCGCCTTGGTATTCACGAATTGCGCATTGGTACCTTTGCAGCTTTGGTGGTAGGAACTGCTTTAGCTATTTGCCTTTAATATACAAGCTAATTATACGGCAAGCATCCAGTTATTTCTACCCCACCATTTAAAGTAATGTTCTAAAAACGACGGGATTGTTTTGTGCCTCTTGGCACATAAGCAATCCCGTTTTTTAGTGTTCTATCTTTTCCTCTAGCAGCCAGTCAATCAAGTTGTACTGTCTAATTCCATCATAATTAGCATTCTTTCCTATAACATCCAAGGTTAGTAGCACCTTAGGATGATTATCCTTTATTTTTTGCAGTGGCCGGAGCTCACGTTCTTTCGTTCCTTCATCCAGAACACTGGCCGATACTTGGTAATAAGCTGACTCACCGGCATTTTCAACAACAAAATCCGTTTCATACTCAGCAACCTTACCTATACTCACTCTCATATATCGACGTTTTAATTCCAAATACACTATATTTTCCAGTAAATGTCCCATGTCGCTTGTACTCTCTGCGGTTAATAACCTACGCAACCCAGTATCGGCAATGTAATACTTACCAAAGGTTTTTAAATATTGACGTCCTTTGACATCATAACGATCCACTTTATAAAAAATATAACTATCTACCAGGGCCCTCACATATCTATCAACAGTATTGATCGAAATTTTTCTGCCGTTAGAAATCAAGGTATCTGCTATTTTTTTTGTAGAAATTGGGCTTCCAATGTTGCTTGCCAATGTTCGCACAATACTCTCTAAAATAGTTAAATCACTAATTTTTTCTCTATTTGCAACATCCTTTACTAAGATAGTATTATATATACCTTCCAGATATTGCCTTACGGATTCCTCATTACCATTTAACCGGGTAATATAAGGGAATCCACCATTTTTCATATATTCCTGAAAAGCCTGCTCCTTTGCCATATTTTCACATACAGAGTAAAATTCCGTAAATGACAATGGTTGCATTGATATGGTGACGTAACGACCAGACAAAAGTGTGGCCAATTCACCAGAAAGCATAAAGGCATTAGAACCAGTAATATATATATCTGTATCTGGCTGGATAAATAAACTGTCAACAGCTCTTTCATACTCCTGGCAATTTTGAATCTCATCTAAAAATATGTATGTTTTTTTGCCAGATTGTAACCGCTCTTTGACATAGCTATACAGCTTATGGTATTCAAGCAATTCCTCATAAGCCATATCTTCCAAATTAATACGAATTATTTGCTCTTTTTCTACTCCGTCCTTTAACAATTCATCTATAAACAATGAAAACATAGTTGATTTTCCACAACGACGAATTCCAGTAATAACTTTAATAACCTGCTTATCGCGCCAATAAAGTAATTCTTTTAAATAGCTTCCCCGATAAATCATCTTTTCCCCTCCTATCTTTTTCATTATTTTATCAAAAAATAAGTATTTTTCATAGTTTTTTTCAATAAGATGAAAAAACTATCTTTTTTAGCAGTAGTTTTTTCATAAAAATGAGACAGCCGTAAGGCTGTCTCTTCAGACTGTAGACAAATAAACA
>DFHJ01000059.1 GCA_002372665.1 Anaerovibrio lipolyticus | reverse complement strand
CTAAAGAGGAAGGGGACATCTTAAGCTCGTTATACGCCAAATTATTAGTTTTTCCTTTTGAAAAACATAAAAAAAATCTTATTAACATTAGAATTCTATTAAACCGTGAAACACCATTGAGTGTACAAAAGCACCATGAAATATCGGTGAAAATCTACCATGAAAATTTGCTCATTTTCGATATAACAAAATTGTTAGGAAACGTATATTAAAGTTCTATAGGGGTATAGCGTATTATGGGACTATGGTCCCTTTCGTGTTTTTTTATCTCGCAGTATAATAGGCACTGTGAGAAATGAGAACACAGCAAACCCTTGATATTGCTGTGATTTCTAATATTCAGGAGGCGAAAACAACATGGATATGGCAATGATTGCTGACGGCATTCTCAAGGCTATCACTTTAGCTGGTGTATATGCTTTCATTAAGTAATTAAAGTATACATTCAAAAAGGTCAGACCCTTTGCTACGAGAGGGTTTGGCCCTTTTTATTTTCACCTTTGTCTTTTTTTTGGGGTTACAATCTCCGTACCAAAATGCTTTGCCCCATGCCTCCTGCTCCGGCAACAGACATTAGTCCCAATGAGCCATTGACAAGCTCCAAGGCCCTTAACAGGTGAATCATTATAATCCCCCCGGAGGCTCCGTAGGGATGACCATAAGCCAGGGCTCCTCCCAGCATATTGTAACGATCTATCAGATCAGGGTGCCGCCTCTGAAACAGCACATCTATTACTGCAAAGGCCTCATTAAATTCAATGGCATCCACATCCTCGTATGACAACCCTTGACGGGCCAGCAGCTTATCCGCTGTCAGCATTGCCCCACGAGGGCTTTCAACGGGACTTCCCCCAGCTGTGCAGGCTCCCAAAATCTCTGCCCCGGGGGTAAATTCAGGATGCTCCTGTAGCCAGCTTTCAGAAACCAACACCACAAAGGCCGCTCCGTCATTAATAAGGCAGGCATTTCCCGCCGTCAACAAGGAATCTCCTCCCAAGAGCTTTGGCAATCTGTCCAAAAGTCGCTGACTCATCCTATAGCGAATGCCATCATCCTTTGATATACCCTCCACGGAAATTATCTGTTCCTTTAAAAGCCCCTTATTGGCACACTCCGCCGCCAATCTATGGGAACGTAATGTCCAAAAATCCAGCTCCTCCTTGGTAACCTTCTCGGTGGTCATAGTCTTGTCCGCCCCTAAAAGCATGGCATTTTCCGCCAGTTCCCCAGGAGAAAACTGGGCCGTCATATATCGCCCATCACCACCGGAAACCTTGGCAAACCGCTCATCATTTTCGTTGTAAATCCGCATTGGCTGCAGGGATGAGCTTTCCATACCACCGCAGATGTACATATCACCGTTTCCACTGGCAATCTGGGCATATCCCATGGCTATGGCCGCCGCTCCGGAGGCACACTGCATATCAACAGTAAAAGCAGGCACTTCCTCCGGAAGGCCTGCCGTAAGACACATTAAACGGGCTATATTGCCACCGGTTCCTACGGCATTTCCCGCAATAACCCCATCTGGCAACAAGTCCCTTCCTATTTTTTTCATAATTTCCTGCACCACAAAAGCCCCCAGCTTTTCCGCAGGGATGTATTTAAATTTGTTATTCTTCGTCACTATGGGAGTCCTAAGGCCCCACAAAACATAAACCCGTTCCACGAGATGACCCCTCAGTCAACCTTACTCCACTTCGAAGGTACCATTAATATATTCCTTGCCGTTACCCCTTAAAACCACTTTATTGCCTTCAATATCCAACCACAAAGGTTCACCGGCAAAAACAGCGTTTCTATAGGAAACCTCAAACTTTACCACATTTTTTGGCAGGGTCTCCAAAATTCTTTCCATGATAAATATGCCAGGCACCACAGGAATCTCCGTACGATGAATCTGGTTGGTATCTCCAACGGCAATTACAAAATCCAAGGTTTCCTGACGGGTGAATACATGCCAGCAGCCCTCAGTATCCACTGCATTATCTCCGGTTAGTTCAGGAGCAATAAGCTCTGCCTTGGCAGCAGCCTCCTTTGGTGTCAGCAGCATGGTGGTAGTCAGACTTTCCAACCCGGACCGGGCCTGACAAAGGAGCATTCTCTTGGTGGATTTCAGCATCTCCGGCTCGTAGGTATCCCCCTTGTAGGAATCCTCACTTTCCTTTTGCCACAAATTTTTGATAATCATTACACCATCATAATCGCCGCCTCTCAGGCGACCTGCAATTACAGCTAATTCTCTATTCATAATAACTCCCTCAAGGCTTCCTTGTTTACTTTGCCTCTATCATTTAATGGCAGCATCTCTAAAAATATCAATTTCTTGGGACGCTCCCGTTCATCCACATATTCTCCCACATCATGACGGAATTTTTTGGAATCTGTATTCCCGTCCGTCACCACAAAGGCCGCTATGTCCTGTCCTCTGGTTGCGTCTTCAAAGGGCATCACTGCCACATCCTTGACGCAGTCCATATTGCGTATTTGCTGCTCCAGCTTCAGGCAACTGATTTTATAGCCGCCCTTGTTAATCCAGTCTGTTTTGCGCCCATTAAAGATGATTTCCCCAGCGTCATTGATGTAACCCGTGTCACCACAGCAATATGGAACCTTCACACCGCTCACATGGTATTTGGTATCTACATATAAATCACCATTCACAGACGCCACCTTTACGCCGTCAAAAGGCTTGCCAAAATTTCTGGAATCCGTATCATTAGGCTTTAGGTGCTTATAAGAAATATAATTAAGCTCTGAAGTACCATAATACAGGATTATATCTGCTCTGGTAAAGGTTTTACGAAGGGCCTGCTGGGCCTTTAGGCTAATGAGCTGTGAACCGGCAATAATCTGCCGAACATTAGGATTCTCTGCCACGGCGGCACGCCCCAAAATCTGCAATTTCGCGGGCACCATATAAATATGGGTAGCGAAGTTACGCATAATCAACATATTCCAGTAATTGCCGCTTATGCGTCGGCAGGTAATCACAGAACCTCCCGCAGCCAGCACTGACATAAACATATTAAGATTTCCGGTAAAGCTCATGCTTCCATGGAGAAACATAACAGTGTCTGCATCCACACCAAACACCCCGTTCTGCTCCTGAAAGAAATCCGCCCAGCTTTCAAAGCTGCGATATAAAACCTTTGGCACCCCGGTACTGCCAGAAGTGAGCGCCCCCATGACCTCCCATGGGTAACGGTCCGCCACCGCTTCGTCCAAACGCAGGAAATTATTTTGCATGGCACCCACCTGCCACATTCCATAAATATTATTCTCCTGCATAATGGTTTCCACCACATCAGAGGAACAATCCTGATGCATTAAAATTGGAACAGCCCCCAGCCGCTCCAAAGCCAAAAAGGCCCCGACTTGATAGACAGGACCTTCAGCAATTATCAATATAGGTTTGTAGGATGTGATTCCCTTTTCGGACGCACTCACAACAAGTCTGTCCACAAAATCCAAAAGGGAACCGTAGGTAAATCTGTCACCATCGCAGTCCAGCATTAATTTATCCGCCATAACACTGCACTGCTGAACAAGCAACTCATAATAATTCTTCATGCCGAAATTATTCACTCCCCAGAGCTTTATTTACTCTGACGCCAATGAACGCCCCTAAAATACATTTTACTACATCTCCCGGGATAAATGGAAGTACCGCCTGTACAATTGCGGCCTCCAAACCAATATTTAGGACTAACATCATAGAAATCAATCCACCAATATAGGTGATTGGCAAACTAATGATAATACTTACCATACTATACCTTTTAAGACTGACAACATTGCCCTTAAAATATGACACCATGGTATATGCCACCACAAAAGCAAAATAAAAGCCACCAGTTGGGCCCAAGAGACGCCCCAATCCACCAGTACCTCCAGGCAAGATAGGCAAGCCTGCAACCCCACCTAAAATAAGGTAGGCAACCAAAGTCATAAAGGTCTGCTTTGGCGTCAGGATGAAGGCTGTAAAGCACATAGCTGCTGTGGATGCAATCACCATGGCCGGCGTAAAGGGAAGTGGAAAAGCTATATATGCCGAAACACTGATGACTGCAAGGCACATGGCCATTTTGGCCAAATCCTTAACGGAAACATTTTGCTGAACTGCCACACTCTGACTCATTGTAAACACTTGCCTTTCTTGCTCTGTAAGTTTAATCCTGTTTTCAAGTATACCCTTCCGTCAGTCTTTCGTCAACCTAAAGTTTGCTAACGGTTGACATTGTAGTTGACTTAAAAATTAATTTATTTTGGTTTCCTGTATCAACCATTTACCAAATATCGAAATTGTTTAACAAATTTCTTTTTTTTTATTATATTTTTAGACAAAATCCAAGATTTTAATTTACATTTTTCCTTGAATGCTTTATAATAACAGAGAAATGGTGGTGATTGAAAATGGACAAAATTGATAAGCAAATTTTAAAGCGTTTACAGGAAAACGCCCGCGTTACGATTTCCGTTCTGAGCTCTGAAATTTCTCTTTCCATGCCTGCTATCAGTGAACGTCTGAAAAAGCTGGAAGCCTCCGGGGTCATTAAGCAATACACTGCTATCCTCAATCCGGAATTGATGGATAAGAACCTTACTGCATTGGTTAATTTGGGTTTTGATAATCCTTCCAAGGCTGATGATTTCAAGAATTTCGTCCTTAACGAGGCTGATATCAAGGAGTGCTTCTACATTACCGGTGACTTTGACTATTGCCTGAAGGTTGTGACCCATAATACCCAGACACTTGAAAATCTCCTTACACGCATAAAGGAGCAGGCCGGAGTTGCCAAGACTCAGACCATTGTGGTGCTGTCCTCCATTGTTGACAGACCATCCGTTGTGCTTGAGTGACAGCTTAATAAAACCGCAAACAAAAACTGTGGATGTTCCCTTTGTGGGGTGTCCACAGTTTTTAAATTTGTCTGATTAATTTTCTATTCTTATTCTGTACAGGAGAAATTTACGGCTTACGTCTGTCCTCTCCGTCTGTCATAACCGTTTTCCACCCATAATACTGGGCATACATTATATTATGGCTTCCTTCCATTCGTGGCTCCAAATCTGCCCCCCAGGCCAATATTTCCGTATTCCAGGTAAAACATCTATCAAACCAATCTTCCAAGTCATCAGCGATTGGCGCGCCCACATAAGCCAGAGCAATAGACAACGCCTCTTTACTTATGTGCAAAAAATTCATGAAACCACCTCCTAAAACAACAATTATCTTTTCGTTATATAATACTTTACATAAAAATGTAAAATGAGACTCCGTTATCCCATGGTTCCAGACAGGGAATTTATCAATGGATATAGAATTATTAAAAGGCAAGATTTGTGCAAGGAGGATTTTCTATGAATATTTTAAAAAACATTCTTGCTGATTTATTTGACCTGCATAAGGACCGGGCACCCCTGGATGAAATTACCGAACGAATTTATTCCGGCGGAACTCTGAAGGGCACAAATATGTGCATTCTGATATTGGCCATATTCATTGCTTCAATTGGTCTGAATATGAACAGTACTGCTGTTATCATCGGTGCCATGCTTATTTCTCCGCTAATGGGAGTTATTATGTCCATTGGATATGGTATGGCTACCTATGACGGTGAATATGTTCGCGAGTCAGTCCTGAAGCTAGTTTTTCAGGTCGCCCTGTCGATTATGACCTCGGCAATATATTTCACCCTATCCCCTATTGACACGGCTTCTTCCGAGCTGCTGGCCCGCACCGAGCCCACCATTTGGGATGTGCTCATAGCGATTTTTGGTGGTCTGGCCGGAATCATTGGCAGCACCCGAATTGAAAAAAGCAACGTTATCCCCGGGGTAGCTATTGCCACTGCCCTTATGCCACCTCTTTGTACAGCAGGCTACGGTATAGCCGCCCATTCCCTAAAATTCTTTTTAGGGGCCCTGTATCTTTTCTTTATAAACAGCTTTTTCATCTGTCTGACAACCTTTATAGTTTTAAAATTAATAAAAATTCCAGCCAAGACCTATGTTACCGACGAAGCCTTCCGCAGACAGCGCTGGCAGCTCACCTTGCTTGGCATTCTTATTATTTTACCAAGTATGTACATGGCCTACCACAGCATTCGCTCCAACCTGGAGCAGGTACAGGCCCAAACCTATATTGAAAAAAATTTCTCACAAGGCAATCCTCAGGTAGTAACTTATAACATTGAACCTGACAATCATAGGCTAAATCTTACCCTTATCGGACGCAGTATCTCCTCGGAGGAAGAAACAGAGCTGGAAAAAAATCTTCAAGGATATTCCTACTTTAATGGTTGGAGCTTGCATATCGTCCAAAACGATATGTCCGACGCTGTCCGCTCTGAAGACGTGAAGGATCTCATTAACAACCAATGGAAATCCACAGGCGGATTATCCATGACTGAGGCCCAGGAGGAAATAAAAAAATACAAGGATTTAAGCATGCGTTACTCCACAGCCCACCAGCGCTTTGAAAGCGACCAGAAGCTGCTGGAAAATATCCGAAAAAAAGCCCCCATTCTATTCCCCTACTTTGAAGGTATAGAAGGGGCAGCATTTGCCACCAAGGATAAGGAAGGCAAGGTTGCCTACAGGAATTTCATCGCTTTGGTATCCTTGAAAAGCACCATAAGCCAAGAGGAACAAGCCCGCCTGCAAAACTGGTTAAATGCTGAATCAGACCTGCCTGTCACCTTAATTATTAAATAACAAAAAGTGATATGCTCCCCCTATGAGAGACAGTAAAAAATAAAACTGTCATCATAGGGGGATTTTTCTATGCCAAACAAACAGAAAGTAGCAATAGAAGAAAAAGTAGAATATGTACGAGCTTATCTGCGCGGAGAAATTA
>DFHJ01000109.1:4319-7073 GCA_002372665.1 Anaerovibrio lipolyticus | reverse complement strand
GAAAAATCTTCCAATTAGCGTTTCAACGAGGTGAGGACCTCTTAAACCTCGTTATTTTTTACTTCCAAACCACTTGGTGTAAATCTGGTCATACTTGCCGTTATCCTTCAGCTTCTTCAGAGCCTCATTGATCTTGGTCTGGAGCTCAGTATTATTCTTGTTGATAGCCATACCATAATCCTCAGAGGTTAAAAGCTCGGAAAGAACCTTTACATTGTCATTCTTGGACTCAACAATATATCTGTCGTTTACAGGGCGGTCATTGATAACTGCATCAACGCCCTTGGCATTCAGCTCAATAAAGGTATCAGCAGAGGAGTTCAGCTCCTTAACCTCAGCACTGCCCAGCTTCTTGGCCTCAGTTGCGGAAGTTGTACCAATCTGAACCGCAATCTTCTTTCCCTTCAAATCCTGGAAGCCCTTGATGGAATCATCACTCTTGGCAACCATAATGGAAAGACCGGATTTATAATAAGGATCGGAGAAAAGAACCTTCTGCTTACGCTCATCGTTGATGGTCATGCCGGAAATGATAACATCAATGTTACCTGCCTCCAGGGATGGAATCAGACCATCGAAGGCTACATTGTTAATCTCAACCTTGTAGCCCATTTCCTCACCGATAGCACGGATGAGATCCATATCGAAGCCCTCATAGGCACTAGGATTGGAACCCTGAAACTCAAATGGAGCAAAGTCAGCATTGGTGCCAACCTTCAGAACCTTCTCACCTTCAGCAGCCTTTTTTTCACTGCCGCAACCTGCCACCATAGCCATAACAGCCATCAAGGCAGCCATGCAAAGCACTAAAATTTTCTTTGACATGTTTAAATTTCCTCCTTGTGAATCAAAGTTAAACATTTTATGTACAAGAGAAGCCCGAAGAAATACATTCCCGGGCTTCTTCGCCATAACAAATTCAATTAAAAATCAAGCATTCTTTTTTGCCTGAAAGCAGTCACGGCAATATACCGGACGGTCGTTCTTTGGCTCGAATGGAACCTCAGTCTCCTTACCGCACTCAGCGCATACTACAGTGAACATCTGACGCTGCTCTCTGGCGCCCTCGCCATCACGGCTGCGACGTCTCTTGTCGCGGCAATCGCGGCAACGTACAGGCTTGTTCTCAAAGCCCTTCTCTGCATAAAATTCCTGCTCCCCTGCGCTAAAGATGAACTCCTTGCCACAGTCCTTACATGTTAAAGTCTCGTCTACAAAAGCCATTAAAAAAATCCCCCATAATTCTGATTTGACATCCCACTGTACTCTTACTACTTACCTAATTTCAGGTGGTCAAAGAGACATCCTTACCCGTCAAGTATATATGTAAAAAAGAAAAAAAGCAAGCTAAACTTTACAATAGTAATCCCAAATTTGCTTAAATTTATTCTCCATATCCGCCATATACGTCTTATTGTCCATCAGAGGCGATATTCGTATCATTTTTGGCAAATTATTGTGCAATTCATTCAATTTATCTACCTGTCGCCCCAGCTGCACCGCCTTGCTGACATAAGCCCGCTGGCCATCGCTTATAAGCTCCGGCAAACCGGCTGCCTTAAGAATGGTTTCCCCATATCTGGAGCCATGGCTATGTCCCTTAAGGGAAATAACAGGAACTCCCATATACAGGGCATCACAGGTAGTAAGACCACCACAATACGGCGAAGTATCCAGGGCAATGTCTATATCACGATACTGGGCGAGATAGTCCGGGCTAAAGGGCCGCAGCTCCAGCTTTTCCGGATTTCCCCCAATGCGGCGGAACCTCTCCCGAATAATGTTCTGTCCTGATTCCACACTGCAGGTCTTGTTCTTGATTACCAGCTTGGAGGGAACACTCTCCAATATATTGCGCCACATCAGCAGCATATCATCGGTAACCTTGGCAAAATTATTGAAGCAACCATACGTCACATAGCCATTGGTCTTAGCTGGGGTATCACAGCCCTCTGCCTTTATGCTTCGCAATATCTCAGGAGCAAAGCAAAGATGACACCCATCCAGCTTCAGCAGCTTTTCCCTAAAATTAAGCTGGTCCCCCACATTGGGACAACAGGTGGTATCCGTCAGAAAATAATCCACAGTGCTAAGGCCGGTGGTATTAATGTACCCAATGCCGGAAATCTGCACGGGAGCAGGACGATACCCCAAAACAGGCAGGCAATTATTCTGGCTGTGACCAGACAAATCTACCAAAATATCAATGCGGTCATCAAAAATCTGCTTAGCCACCTGACGACTGCTTTTACCATGCATATCCCGCCACACATCCGGCATTTTTTTAAACCGCTGTGTAATGTGATCAGCCTTGCCGGTGAAATATGCGTATATTTTAAAATCATTGCGGTTGACATCCCTTAAAAGGGGCGTAAAAAAATATGCCGCCGCATGCTGACGAAAGTCTGGAGAAATATACCCTATCCTCAGAGAATGATTTTTCCGCCGTTTCTCCCGATCATGAGGAAACTTTACCTCCGTTCTCAGAAGATGCTCAAACTGTTTATGCTGCTCAAGCTGCTGCTTGCTGCCACTGTCCCGATAGTTTGTCAAAAACAGGGCTTTACTGTGATACATAGCCTTTTTCTTAATATCAGACACAGTACGGCTGGCCTTAAAGGTAGCTGCTGCCGCCTTGTCAGCACAGCCCGCCAGCAAACAGGTGTCAGCATAAAAAGCATAGCCTCTTTCAATTATTTTATTGCTGATTTCTCCCCAGATTCCCTTGCCTACGCTGACATCAAACCGTTTAAA
>DFHJ01000109.1:0-4185 GCA_002372665.1 Anaerovibrio lipolyticus | reverse complement strand
GCCCTAAGGGCGTTTTGCTGAGAATCAAGGTGCCACAGCTGGTTCAGTGCTGCTTCGGCGGTATCAAAGTCCTCCATATAAACTGAGGCCTCTGCTACCAACGCCCAGCCTTCAGGATTATTCAGATTTGCATCCAAAAGCTCCCGGCCACAGGCCCTCATATTGGAAAAATTACCTTCCTCCAAAAAATTCTCTGCCTGCCTGGACCAGGAAAAATCCTTTTCATTCATGCCCAAGTTCTACACCATCCAAAATAATACGCTCAAGCAACATTTTCATGAGAATATTGTAATCAAACTGTTATCATTCACTAAAAATACTATTCGCTAAAAACAAATATAATCCTTTATCCATTTTACTATATTTTTCAAATTTCAGGATTAAGTTCACTGCCGTACTCCTTCAAGAATATTTTCTGGTATTTTTTATATGATGAATCCAGAGGCTTCTCCTTTGGACAATGAATACACCAAAAAGCATCCTCCTGCTGTGGTACCACCACCTTATAGCCGTGACGCCACATTTCCATGGATTGGGCAATTTCATAAAAATGCCAGCCATTAAACAAATCCTCCCGCCATGGCAAATCCACCTGGGTAGCAAAGAGCAATCCATCCACTGCATCCACATCCACATAAGCTCCGTCAATATCCTGGCAAGTGCTGTCCACCACACTTTCAGCCTCACAGGCGTGAAGTACACGTCCCACGGTACGCAGGCCATCCCACCATATACCGCTCTTGGGAAGCTTTCGGGCTCCGATAACCCCCAGAGCCCCAATTGTTTTATCTTTAAAAATATTGAGCAAATCCCCAATAAAATTCTTGTTGGCAATAAAGGTATCCTGATGAAGATAAACCTTGTATTTGGCATCCGTCTGCTTCATCCCCATGTTGTAGCCATGGCACATGGATTTGGCCCCCCGTACAGGTATAAGCTCCACCTTCATTCCTTCAGGCACCTTTAGATTTTTAATATACAGCTGGCACTCATAGTACCAATCTTCCTTGTTGACACAGGTAACAAAGGCAATCCTTTGTTCCGGAGGAATATCATCTGCAGCTGAGGACTCTGTTATTGGTGCCTTTTTCTGTACTGCTGAATGCCCTGCTGCCTTTTCCGCTGAGGCTTCAACTGTCGTTTCCACTGAACATTCTTCACTGGAAGTAATATTCAGCATATCCACTGCCTTCAAAAAGGTATGTGCCCATTCCCCATGGCCCATACTCTGAAGCTGAAAAACAAGGTTTTCCGCAAGAGCTTTTCTATGAATAATCGCCTGCTTTACAAAATCTGCCACATATTCCGGGAAAATCATATTTTTCTCAAAAAGCTGCCACAGCCTTTCCGTATTTTCCGCCACATCAATACCATACTCAATACGGCGAAGGCGATTGGACAGCTCCCGACGTATTTCCTTGGTATAAAGCTTTTTCAGGGCAATAATCTCCCCAATGGACTTGGTGGCCTGCACCAGCCATGTCCGCACCCCTAAATCGTTGGAATGATTTTCAAACCCCATATTTTCCAGTCTGCCGATAAAATCCACATCCACCCTGGAGCCATCATCAGCCGGCAAAAAATAAGCGTCTTTATAAAAGGATGCCGCCAAAAGGGACAGCATTTCATCCCTGGTAAACACATGAGTGCATACATGATAAAAATGCCCCTCCATCAAGTCACGGATATTTTTCCAATAACGGGCATTGGTAAAGGAGGTTAAAAGACATCCCGTGTCCTTTAAATAAAGTCCCAGCCCCGAAGCAATATCCTGAGGATTCCATGCCTCCAAAAAAAGCTCCTCACCTATAATAATGTCAAAATATTCCTCCTCCAGAGGCAGCTTCTCGCCGAGGTAATTCACCGTAACCCAGTGAATCCCCATATTCTGAAATTCCTCATCCTGAGGCAAATCCTCATCTGCTGCCACCACAAAAAGCTCCGCCCGGGACATCAGCAAGCGAAGCTTATGAATGTATTCCACATTTTCAATGAGGAGTACCTTCAGAGGTTCCTCCGTTTCATGTATAAATTTAAGTAAGCAAAGGGCCTTTTCTTCATTCATTCTTTCTACCTAACAGTTTTATTTTGCATCCATCAAGGAATGGTACAGCCTCTCCACCTGGGCAGCATATCCCTGTTCATCCATTAAAGGGGAGCTCTTCACCATATCCCGCAGCTGGAAACGCAAATCGCAGAGAATCTCAGGGTTATTGCCCAATGCCGCAGCAATCTCCACATATTCCTTGGCATTGTCCGCAGCCATATCCCCAAGGCCCACATTCATCAGCATACTGTAGCCAAAGCGCTGACCACGACTTTCACCATAAAGGCTCACAACAGGAACTCCCATATACATGGCCTCAAAGGTGGTCATGCCCCCGGTATAAGGGAAGGTATCCAAAGCTATATCCATATCGCCATATTGGTTAAGATAATCCTGGCTAAAAGGACGAAGCTCCACCCGGTCCGGTGAAATGCCACATTTTTCCAACCGCTTTTCCATATATTCACGGCCGCTTTCACTGTCAAACAGCTTATGCTTTAAAAGGAGCCGGCTATCGGGTACTTTGTTCAAAATCTCTCCCCAAAGCCGAAGCATATCATCAGTAACCTTGCTGAAATTATTAAAGCAGCCAAAGGTTATAAAGCCATTTTTCTTCCACGGGGTCTCTGTAACCTCCGGCATATTTTTAAACAAATGGAAACAGAAATGACTTCCCTTTACAGCCAAAAGCCGCTCCACATAAGCAGCCTGTTTTTCAGAGATGCAGCAATACTCATCCCCCAGCACATAATCCACGGCCTTCATACCGGTACTGCCCACCCAGCCAATGGCTGACAGCTGAATTTTAGCCGGCTTGTAGGCCAGAACCGGCAGCATATTATTTGAGGTATGTCCCCCCAAATCCACCAATATATCTATTTCATCAATATAAATCTGACGGGCGATTTTATCATGACTCCAGCCATATACCTGGCGCCACACATCAGTCTTTTCACGGAAGGCCTTGGTTACTGAATCTTCGCCCTTATTTCCGCAGTAGCAGAAAATCTGGAAATCCTTGTCATTGGCCTTATCCACCAAGGGCCACAGCAATGATGACACAGGATGCTGCTTATAATCACTGGAAAGATAGCCTACGCGAATACGCTGATGGTTCCAACGCTTCGCAGAAACGGAACCCACATCCCCCTCGGACAGCAATGCTTCATAGCCTGAATAAAGGACACGCCAAAACTCCCTGTCTGTGTTTGGCAGGGATGCCGCTGCAAAGATGGCATTGCTGTATTCCACCAGCCGCTGACGCCAATCTGTTTCCGTCTCCACCGATTGCAGAAAGCTCTCCACAGCCTTATCTGCCCGGCCGACGGTATTGTAGGCCTGTCCCAGCAAGCTGTACACCGTTCCCTTTAACTCCGGCTCATCCTCACAGCCACTTTTCTCCAGCTGCTCCAATATGTACAGCTCCCCCAGCACGTCCTCAAGGGAGCGTTTTATGTACGCCCCCAAAAGCTGTGCCTTGGAAACCTGGGAGCCCCCTGCAGCCAGCAGAGCCCCCATGGCGTTATCCGCCTCCTGGAACCGTCCCATTTTCCATAGGTCATGAATCTTGATATAAAGTTTCCAGCATTCCTTGCTCATTTCCGCCATAAAATTCACCCATCACAAAATGTTTTCAAAACTAAACCGAAGCCACCAGCTTTCCGCAGGCCTCAGCTATCTCCTTCTCCACAGCCTCTGCCAAGTCCTTGTTATCTGCACTGACACTAAGGTAAATCTTCAGTTTTGGCTCCGTTCCGCTGGGACGCACCACAAAGGAAATATTGTTTTCCAGCTTAACCTTAAGCACATTGGATTTAGGAAGTCCATTCAGTCCATGGCTGTAGTCCTCAACCTTAACCACCTGCCTGCCGGCAAACTCATCGCCTTCACCAATATGCTGTCGGGTATAGTCCATAATGGCCTTCATTTTCGCCATCCCCGCTGAGCCGTCAAATTTGTAGCTATGAAGTGTATTCAGGCAATAGCCGTATTTAGCATGCAATTCTGCCAGCTTATCCAAAAGGGATATCCCCTGACTCTTGTAGAAGCTGAACATCTCACAGATCATGTAGGCACCATCCACGCCATCCTTATCCCTGACGTAGCCACCGGTGAGATAGCCATAGCTTTCCTCAAAG
>DFHJ01000089.1 GCA_002372665.1 Anaerovibrio lipolyticus | reverse complement strand
AAATGTTGACAAAGCCTTATATAAATCATTACCAGAATACTCAGAAATTTGATTTATTGACTTTTTGTGGATGCTATATTATCATAGGAAAAGATGTGATTGCTTCAAACTACTATTTTGAGAGAGGTGCAATAGATGAAAATTGCTGTAACCTATGATAATGGCAATGTTTTCCAGCATTTTGGCAAAACCGAGAATTTTAAGGTTTTTGAGATTGATGATAATAAGGTAGTATCCAGTGAAATTATTGGGTCAAACGGTAGTGGCCATGGTGCTTTGGCGGGCCTTTTGGCTGATAAATCCATTGATGTGCTTATTTGTGGTGGTATTGGTGGCGGTGCCCAGCAGGCATTGGCTAATGCAGGTATTGAGCTGTGTGCCGGAGCGTCCGGGGACGTTGATTCTGTTGTAGAGGCATATCTTGCTGGCGAGCTGGTAAATTCCGGCGTAAATTGTGACCACCATCATGGTGAAGGGCATGACTGCGGCCATCATGAGGAAGGCGGCTGTGGCGGCCACGAGGGCTGCGGTGGCTGTGGTTCCCATACTGTTCCTGGTATCGAAGGACCAAATGTTGGCAAGAAGGTTCGTGTTCATTACAAGGGTACTCTTAATGACGGTACTCAGTTTGATTCTTCCTATGATCGTGGCGAACCACTGGAATTTGTCTGCGGTGCCGGCATGATGATTCGTGGTTTTGATGTGGCTGTGGCTGATATGAAGGTGGGGGAGATTAAAGATGCCCACATGGAGCCAAAGGATGCCTATGGGGAAGCAGACCCTAATGCCATCATGACCGTGGAAATTGACCAGGTTCCAGGAGCTGAGAATCTGGAAATGGGCCAGCGGGTTTACCTTACGAACCCAATGGGGCAGCCTTTCCCTGTTACTGTTACCGAAAAGACAGATACTGAAATTACCTTTGACGCTAATCACGAATTAGCCGGTAAAGAATTAAATTTCCAGATTGAATTGGTGGAGATTCTGTAAATTAAAGCTGCCATTATTTTCTGCATGGAAAAATATAACGAGCTTGGAAAACAGATGGGCTGCCGCTTGATGAAAAAAACATCAAATGCGACAGCCCATCTGTTTATGCTTTGGCTGTGGGAAGCTTCTTCGCCAATTTATTTTATTACTTATTCATTGTCGCAGCACCGTCAATTGCAAGGCCAATATCTACAAGACCACTGGCGACGGTAGCACCACCAGCTACAGCACCAACTCCGGTACAACACATTACTGTGCCAGCAGCTACAGTGGCTACACCACTAATTGTATTTACAATAAGCTTTGCGTTTTTCTTTGCATTATCGCTAATCGGAAGCTTACTTACAACAAAGCTGATACCCTTTCCTATAAGGCCGATAAGCGCAGGGCTGCCACCAGCCACCTGCTCCAGTTCATCGTCTGTAAGCTCTTCTTTCCCCGAAAATACTCTATCATGAAATTTCTTTAGGAAAAGATTCGCATATACTGTACGGAATTCACCAAACTCTTCCTTCGTATAACTGCCTGGAACAGCTGCGATAGCTACTTCGTAGGCCTTATCCATGTCATATATACCCATAATTGCATCAAACAGCTCCCCGTCACTACTTAATTTTTCAGCTAATTTCTTAATATCCGCATTCTGAAAAGCTTTTTTCTCACGCTCGGCAGGGATATCCTGGATATATGTCAGCAACTTATCACCATCAATTACGCTCTGAATTACCTGAATTTTTTCCTGATTCATCATTTTAATCATATCCTTTCTTTTGATTTTTCCGATCATATATCACATCATTTAATGGGGCTTAATTTATTTCGCACTCTTTTCCTGCTGCCCCTGCTTTTTATCTTCTGTCTATACGTACGGATGATGAATAAGTATATTACACATTTTTTGTTTTCTTTTATATCTTTATAACAATATTCTTCCAATTCATTATCTCTGCCAGTATCACAAAGCCCAGATCCCATAGCAGAGTGTAGGTGAAGGTAGAGGTAAATGCTGAGGCTTCTGTAAAGAAATAGGTGTGGTATAGCCAGAGGTATAGTGGCTCCCCGCTATGTGGGATAGCAAATAGCATGGCAAGGCCCCACTCTGATAAGAGATAGACGAAAATTGGGTTTTGCCCCAAGACTCTTAATGGATGAAGGATGAATCTGAAAAAGATACTATGGGAGAGACCTTCCAATAGGGACAGAGATATCATGCCAATACCTGCCATGGAAAGAACATAAGGAGCAGTCCAAAGTGGCTTGCTGATGATTTCCCACTGGGACCAGCCCCAGGATATAAGAAGCAAAACAATGCCGTAGGAAAACAGCGCCTTGGTATTCTTGTTGTCGGCAAAGCTGAGGCCCTGCCGGGAGTTTAGTGTTTGCCCCGCAAAACACCCCAGGAGCATTGTGGCAGTGGCATTGATGGTGCCATAAGGCCCTTCAGGGTCATACAAGGCCTGCATATAATTGTGGGATATTCCTTGAATATGCTGGTCTATATATAGGCTAATATTATTTATCTCATTGTAGGGTTCTGCTGGGTTATAAAGGTAATACCCCACAGAGGAAATACCCATTAAAAATAGGGAAATGACAAAAAGTGGCCATGGTCGGGATACACCCTGAAAAATAATAGTACCTATAAGGTATACTAAAGCAATGCGCTGCAACACGCCAAAGGGGCGGAAGTAAGTCAGAAAATCATTGCCGGCCTGGGCGAAGGTATAATCTGTAGAAAAAATAGCAGTGAACACCAACGGCAGATGGTTTACCAGCAGCCCCAATACAAAAAGAATAATAGCACGTTTTATGACCTTTCCCAGCCAGTCCGTATGTCTTAGGGAATGGGCGAAAACTGTGGATACACCCATAATAAAAATAAAGGCAGGGAAGGCAATATCTATTATATTGACCCCTGTCCAGCCACTGTGAAGCAGGGTCGGATAGGTGTACCGGGAATCTGGCGATAAATTTCCCAGAATCATTATAAAAATGGTCAGTCCCCGAAAAATATCTATGGAAATAATTCGTTTGTTGTTCATAAATAGCGACTCCTTCACTACTGAATAAACTAATATTAGCAAGTGAATACCCTTAGCGCAAGGATGAAAATAACGTGAAATGGTATTAGTTTTTGCATTTTAGGCAGGATTTTTGGTAAAATGGTAGAGAACATAAGCAGTAAAGCCAAAATACTTATCTGGAGGTGATGAGGATGCGCATAGAAAAGAGCTTTACCAGCAATCACAGGCTTCGTGAATGGCTGGAGTCAAAATCCTGGGAATTTGGATCCACAGAAATGTTCTATGTATGGCTGGAGCATTTTTTTGAGGAGGGTAACCGCGTGTCCGTAAAGGGAGCGGCTTGTGACTATCATGATTGTATAGATGTTTTTGAAGCAGGAAACGATGAATAAGAAAACTGTCGGCTGAAAGGTCGGCAGTTTTTAGTTTGGGTATAATTATTTTCGCAAGGCAGGAATGCCCCCGTTGGTGTGGAATATTACACATATATATAATTTTATTTTTTATAAGTAAGTTTTTTACTAAATTAATTATCAGCTGCGGCTGTGCAATATGGGCTCGTGAGTAAGTGAACCCGTTAGGAGGGCATTATGGATAACCTTTTAAAAGATGTAACTCAAAAAGAGATTATTTTAATTGATTTTACCCAGAGTATTACGGCACAGGCAATTATTCAGGGGCTGGAGCGTATAAACTATACTGTACATACGGTAATTGCCGGTTCTTGGGCTATGTATCAGCACATAAATGATTCATCGGTATTTGTGCTTCATCTGGGTGGAGATGTTCTGGATGTACCCCGCAAGAAGGAAGAACTGGAGAATGTGGTTAAGGGCTTGCGGGCCAAACGGCGTAAAATTGTGGTGGTAGGAGAGGTGGCATTCCACCATGATGTGCTGCAGTTTATACCGGAGATAAGCTCCTGTCCGTGGTTTGACAAACCAGTGGATATGGAAAAATTTGAAAAATTGGTTCTGGAGCTTGAAGAACAAAAGGCTGTAAAGGAAAAGGTACTGGTGGTAGATGATGACCCGGCCTTCTGCAAGATGATGCGTGGCCATTTAACTTCCTTGTTTCAGGTTAGCGTAGTTACATCGGGAAAACAGGCAGTTACCTTTTTAAAACAAAATAAGGTTGATTTGGTTTTGTTGGATTATAATATGCCGGTAATGTCGGGACCGGAGGTGCTTCAGACACTCCGTTCCAGCGAGGAAACCAAGGATATACCAGTGGCGTTTCTTACGGGCATTGACAGCAAAGAATCCATAGCTCAGGTGTTGGCTTTAAAGCCACAGGGCTATATTCTGAAGTCGGCTACCAAAGAGGATTTAATCTATAAAATTGATGACATACTAAAGGCTAATCCTTCCCAAGGGTGACGCGAGGTGATATTATGCCAGTTGCGACTACATTGGTGTTTTTGCTGGTTATAGCGGCAATAGTAGCTGTATCCTATGTGGCTGTCAGACGCAATAAGCAAAAGGATCAAATATCAAGACAGCTGTATCATCAGCTTAGTGCTACCACCAAGCTGTATGTTTTTGTGCAGGAATTTGATATTATCAATGACACTTATACCGATATCGAAATAGATGAGGAAAATGCCGAGGAAACCAAGGTTTCGGAGCACAGTGGAGCCCAGGCGGCCCTGATCTTTCGTATGAAGGAGCATTTAGACCCTTCATGGGAAAATCAGGTCATGGATTTTTTGAATTTTTCCACCTTGGCTGAGCGCTTGGGAGACCGCAATGCCATTACCATGGAGTTTTTAAACAGTGACGGCATTTGGTGCCGTTGCCGATTTATCGTTTCCCAGCGTACATCTTTGGGGCAAATCTCCAGAGTTTTGTGGCTAGTGGAGGAAATCGACGAGGAAAGAAAGGAACGAGAGTCCCTGCGGGATATTTCCGACAGAGCCATGGCGGCCAGTGAGGCCAAGTCTGCCTTCCTTTCCAATATGTCCCATGAAATAAGAACCCCAATAAATGCCATGCTGGGCATGAATGAAATGATTTTGCGGGAGTGTAGTGAGGACAGCCCAATACTTCCCTATGCAAAGAATATTGAGGCGGCAGGACATACCCTGTTGGCCCTTGTAAATGATATTCTTGATTTTTCCAAGATTGAGGCCGGCAAAATGGAAATCATTTCTGCGGAATATGATTTGTCGTCAGTGATACATGATTTGGTGCAGATGATTTCTTATCGGGCTGAAGGAAAGGGCCTGGAATTTTCCTTGGAAATTGACCCTGAGACCCCAAAAAGACTTTGGGGCGATGATATCCGCCTGAAGCAGATTGTTACCAACTTACTGACAAACGCAGTGAAATACACCAAGGAAGGCAGCGTTGTCTTTAGTATTGATTTTGAAAAAAAGGATGACAAGCATGTACTTTTGAATGTTGCCGTTAAGGATACGGGCAGCGGTATCAAGAAGGAGGACATGGACAAGCTGTTTTCTAAGTTTGATCGAATTGGTGAGGAGAAGAACCGCCATATTGAAGGTACTGGCCTTGGCCTCTCCATTACTACCCGTCTGCTGAATATGATGGGGTCCAAGCTGGAAGTGGGCAGTATTTACGGAGTGGGTTCCAGATTCTATTTTACTTTGGAACAGGAAGTAATGGACTGGGAACCAGTGGGAAATATGGATGAGGTCCTTTTGACCACTGCGACGGCCCGTCATCAGTATCATGAACAATTTACGGCTCCTGAAGCAAATGTGTTGGTGGTAGATGATACGGAAATGAATCTGGTGGTATTCACCAATCTTTTAAAGAAGACCAAGGTGAATATTGATACTGCCATAAGCGGAGATGACGCTTTGGCCAGAACTAAAAATAAGAAGTATGATTTGATTTTCCTTGACCATATGATGCCCCATAAAAACGGTATTGAAACTCTCCATGAGCTGAGAGAGCAAAAAAATGCGGTGAACAAGGATACTCCTGTGGTTTGCCTTACTGCCAATGCGGTATCCGGGGCTTGGGAATTGTATAAGAGCGAGGGCTTCGATGATTACCTTACAAAACCTATAGATTTTGCATTGTTGGAGCAAACGGTTATAAAATACCTCCCACCTGAAAAGGTGCATCAAATGTGATTTTGAGGCTGAAGGGACGGGGATGGCTATGCGTTTAATGGATAATAACAGAACAGCATTTACCGGCTCTGCGATTTGTATTGTGCTGGTTTCCTTGATTTCCGTATGGAGCTTAAATGCCATGGTGACGGATAATATCAAGGTGATTGTCCTTAACCTTGGTATGTGCTTTTTGATTATAATGGCCATATTCTTTATATTGTTAAAAGTGCTGGCCAAATATGATGCCAATGAAACGAAATCCCGCAACCTCAACGAGCGTATGGCTGCAGCGGCGCAGATTTACTATGAATTTAAAGAAGTTGATATTATCAATAACACTATCAGATCTGCCATTGACCGGGAGGATGATGAAGGGGAATTAAAGGATGCTGACGGCACTGAGGCCCAGCAGCATTTCTACGATTATGTAAATAATGAGGTGGAAGAACACTTTAAATTACAAATGAAGGAATTTGTGGATTTTTCCATTTTGGGTGTTCTTTTGGAATACCGTGTGGCAGCTACCACCACCTTTTTGACCAAGGAAGGCAAGTGGCTTCGGGCCCGTGTTGTCCGTTGTCAGCAGACCCCGGCGGGAAAGGTGGCCACCTTCCTTTGGATTTTGGAGGATATTTCCGAGGAAAGACAGCAGCGGGATGCCCTTATTGATGTTTCCAATAGGGTGGTGGCGGCCAGCAAGGCCAAGACTGCCTTTTTGTCCACTATTTCCAATGAGCTTCGGGCCCCAATAGATGCGGTTTTAGGCATAAATGACATGATTTTGTCGGAAACCAGCGAGCCCCAGACTGTGCGGTATTCGGAAAGCATTCGGGATGCCAGCGTTGATTTGTTGGGGATGATTAATGATATTTTGGACTTTTCCATTATTGAGGCCGGGAAAATGGAAATTGTGTCCAAGAAATATGATTTTCTTGAATTAATCAATGATTTGGTGCAGACCATAAAGCCTCAGGCAGAGGACAAGGCCCTTTCATTTATTTTGGATATTGATGCCAATACCCCAAAGGACCTTTATGGTGACGGTATTCGTGTTAAACAGATTATGCTCAACCTCCTGACCAATGCGGTAAAATACACCTCAAAGGGGCGGGTAATACTGACAGTAGCCAGTGAGAAAATGGATGAACGGCATGTGGCCCTGCATGTATCAGTAAAGGATACGGGGCAGGGCATAAAGGATGAGGACAAATCCCGGCTCTTTGTGGAATTTGAACGGATTGAAGAGGGCAGAAGCTCTGCAGAGGGCGGCACAGGCCTGGGGGTAACCATTACCCAGCGGCTGCTTGAACTAATGGGTTCCAACCTTGAGGTGGAAAGCGTCTATAAGTTGGGGTCAAACTTCTATTTCGCCCTGGAACAGACGGTGGTACACTGGGAGCCTATAGGGGATATAGTTATGCCTTCTGTCCTTGTTTCGGAGGATGAGGCTCTCCTGCCTCGTTTTATCTCTGATTTGCCAGAGGTAAATGTGGAAAATGGCATAAAAAATAACGGTGATGAGGAATCCTATTTAGAGGCGTTGAAGGTTTATGCCTCCAGTGTAGGTAAATACATTGAGGAAATCACCGAATTTTTGAAGGCTGATGATCTGGAAAATGCTACCATAAAAATTCATGCATTAAAGAGTACCTCCCGTATTATTGGTGCAGAAAGCATCGGCGAGCTGGCCCTGGCACTGGAAAATGCCGGCAAGGCCGGGGACAAGGAAAAGGTGGAAAATGAAGTGGGGGGCCTTTTGGAGCGTTGCAAGGCTCTGGGACAGCAGCTTCGTCCTTTATTGGAGCCTACTGCTTCCAAGGAAGAGGCTGGGGATACTGGCAAGCCTGCCATAAGTGATGAAAAGTTGACTGAGGCCTATGCCAAATTGCGGGAATGTGCTGCTGCCTGTGACAGCTTTGGCATTGAAGAGGTGCTGGCAGAGCTGGGGAACTACCAATTGACGGAACCTCAGCAGGGAAAAATGACGGACTTGTCCCAGGCCATAGACAATTTTGATTTTGAGAAGGTATCGGAAATTTTGAAGGAAGAAAAATAAATGGCCTATGCTATGAATGCAAAAACACCGCCTGCCATTTGACAGACGGTGTTTTAAGTTGCTTTATTATTTAGAGTTGGTTTAGAAACTAATCATGCCGGAGGATTTCAGGAACAGGATGAACAGCAGTACAGGAGCAATGAACTTAATCATTGCAATGTAGATATACTTACGGCTAAAGGCTTCGCCATTCTTTTCCATTTCGTCAATAATAACCTGTGGACCAACAACCCAGCCTATCATGATACAGGTTCCGATGGAAATAATTGGCATGAAAATACTGTTGGAAATGTAATCCATAACATCCAGAACCTGACCGGTGCTGCCAGTTGGTAATGGAAGCTCAAAGTAGAATACATTGTAGCCAAGACATACGATAGTACCAAATACCAGTGCAATTGCAAACTCAGCAAGAGCAGCCTTCACACGGGTAATGTGGAAGTAGTCCATAAAGCTTGACACAACTGCTTCCATAATGGATACTGCAGAGGTTACAGCTGCGAACAGAACCATCAGGAAGAACATAATGCCCACGATAATACCGGCGGTGCCCATGCTTTCAAAAACCTTTGGCAGGGATATGAACATGAGGCCCGGGCCGGAAGCAGATAAGCCCTCGCTGCCCATGAAGGTGAATACAGCAGGAATAATCAACAGACCTGCAAGGAAGGATACCAAGGTATCAAAGAACTCAATGCGGTTTACGGAAGCGACGGCATCAGCCTTATCACTAACGTAGGAGCCGTAGGCAACCATAATACCCATTGCAACAGACAGGGAGAAGAACAGCTGGCCCATGGCATCCACTAATACACTCATAAAATGACTGAAGGTGAGACCCTCAAAGTTTGGAATAAGATAAATCAGCATACCATCCACACCGCTTCTGGTAACACCGTTGGCATCAGTATGGGTGATGGTCAGTGAATAAATAGCGATGGCAATAATAAGTATAATCAAGGCTGGCATAATAATCTTTGAGGATGCCTCAATACCCTTGTTTACGCCTAAAAGAATAATTGCTGTACAAGCCATCAAAAACAGGAACATATAAACCAGTGGCTCATGCTGGGCTGTTATAAAGCCTACAAAATAACCATCCTGAGCTGCTTCCACGTAGCTTCCGGTGGCAAACGCCAGGAAGTACTTTATTACCCAGCCGCCAATGGCACTGTAGTAAGGCATGATGATGGCAGGAATTAAGCATGCCAAAAGACCGAGCCAGCGCCACTTCTTGCAGATACGGGAATATGCTGTGAGAGGCCCCTGCTTTGTCTTACGACCAATGGCAATTTCCGTGGTCAGCAATGCAAAACCGAAGGTCAGCAGCAAAATGAGATAAATAAGCAAGAACAGTCCGCCACCGTCCTTGGCAGCAAGATAAGGGAATCTCCAGATATTTCCAAGGCCTACAGCAGATCCGGCGGCAGCCAGAACAAAACCAAAGGATCCACCAAAGGATTTTCTTGATTCCATAATGAAAACCTCTTTTCTTTTTAGTATACGAGCGTAATTATAGCACATAAAAAATAAAAAGGAAAGACATTTTACTATAAAAATGTGTAAACTTGTAACATGAATTAAAACAGCAAACAATTTAAAAAGAGCTAGTATTCATCGGTTCTTTATGAATTAAGTTAGGATAAAAATAAAAAAGATGGAACAAAAATGTATATGTTCCATCTTAACGTATACTGCGATTTGTGGACATTAGATTAATACGAATAGACATTTGGCCCTTAATTATTTTATGTATCCCTGGTTTTCCAAATGTGCTCTCAAGTTTTCAGCAAAGTCAGGAATAGAGGTGGGGCGCAGGTGAATATTGTAGCCTACATACATTGGCGGGGTGGCAAATCTTGGCATAATTTTAACCCGCATCTTTTTTTCAACATTATAAAAGAAAAGGTTATAGCTGAAATTTGGTCGTTTAAAGTACCCCTTCATAAAGGTAACAGTTTCTTTTATTAGGTCAGCCAACAAATTAAGGCTATCATCCTTGGGCATAAGGGCCACAGAAGCAGTAGTGTCCTTATCAGTGTAAGCGTCATCATGAAGCACCAGATTGTACTCGGAAAAGCCAATACGCGGATTCGTAGAGGTGTTCAGCTCCACACCTTTGTCTTCAAAGATTTTCAGCCCCTCAAATTCCACTGGGTCAAACATCAGGTCCGGGTCAAGCTCCGGGTAACCTACCAGCTGCATGTGGGGATGTTGAATCGTGCCTCCGGACATGGGACCAAAATTTTTAAAGAAGATAACGGAGCGGTATTTACCGCAGTTCAGCATTTTTATCCAATGCTTTACGCCCATGTGTATAACACGTCGCATCTGCTCCCTTGAGTAATCAGGGATGTCTGATTTACATTGGTCTGTTTCAATAAGTACCAGCTGGTCTGAGGGTTCCATGACATTATATTTATTCTTCAATAATATAATGTTGTCATCTGTTTCGATAATACCCACCAGATGCTCCACATCACAAAAAGGGCAGTCACTGGTATTGGCCATACCCTGAATGGTCCGCGGTTTTTTTACCCCTATGGTAGTGTTGAAATTTACGATATTTATCTCCATGTTATAGACTCCTCGCGTGCTTGCAGTCTATGACTGTAAGTGATATAATTTTTTAGCATGGCTTATTATGCCATCACATAAGAATTAAACAGCTACACCTAATATTAAAGCATAATTTTAGGGTGGCATACAACTATTTTATAACCTATGAGGGTGTGAGCAAGATTAGTAATCAGGAAGCTTCTGAAAACAATAAAAATAATAAAGGCGAATCTTTGCTTAAGGGTACCTTGATTTTGACTGTTGCCGGCATTGTGGTAAAGGTCATTGGTTCCCTTAACTGGATTTTTGTTTCCCGAATTTTGGGCGGTGAAGGTATCGGACTTTATCAGATGGCCTTCCCAATTTATTTTTTCGCCTTAAGTGTATCCACAGCCGGTGTTCCGGTGGCCATTTCAATCATCACAGCTGAACGGGTGGCTCTAAAGGATATATTGGGGGCCAAGCGGGTATTTAAGGTATCCATGTCCTTGATGTTCATGACGGGTATTATATTTTCGTTGCTGACTTATTTTGGAGCCCAGTGGCTTATTGATTTCCATTTTATTCGTGATGCCCGTGCCTACTGGTCAGTTGTGGCACTGGCTCCTGCTATTTTCTTCGTAACCCTGTTGGCCAGCTCCCGTGGTTATTTACAGGGTTGGCAGCGCATGACGCCAACAGCTGTATCCCAGATTGTGGAGCAGATATTCCGCGTAGTTACAATGATAATGTTTGCCAGTCTGTTCTTGCCTTATGGTTTGGATTATGCAGCGGCCGGTGCCAGTCTGGGTGCCTTTGCCGGTGCTGTGACGGGACTTATCGTGTTGGTATATTTCCATTGGAAGCTGGAAAGGGATATTGTGAATGAATTTGGCCATGAGCTGAAGCCGCTTCCGGATACTGAAAAAACCTCCAACTGGGGCATCATTAAACGTATTTTTGCACTGTCCTTGCCTGTATCTGCTGCCAGCATCATGCTGCCTGTAGTGTCCAATCTGGATTTGGCCATTGTGCCACAGCGACTTGAGGTGGCAGGCTACAGTGTTAATGAAGCTACAGAGCTGTTCGGTTACCTTACAGGTATGGCAGTACCACTTGTTAATTTGGCCACTATTATTACCGCTTCTCTGGCAGTAAGTCTTGTGCCGGCTATTTCCAAGGCAAGGGCCCTGCAGGATGCCAAGCTGGTATTTAGTCAGACTGCATCTGGTATACGTATTTCCAATGCAGTTTGTTTCCCTGCCTTTGTGGTGGTATTTGTTTTGGCTACTCCCATTGCTTCATTAATATACAACGCACCAAATGCAGGACCTGCCATTATGGTTTCTGCAGTAAGTATTGTTTTATTGGGACTTCATCAGGTTTCCACCGCTGTGCTTCAGGGGCTGGGGCATCCATCTATCCCAATGGTTAATATGATTGTGGCAGCTGTGGCCAAGGTTATTCTTAACTGGACACTGGTTGCCAAGCCTTGGCTGGGAATTATGGGTGCAGCTTGGGCAACTGCGGCTGACATGGGTGTGGCGGCTGTTATAAATCTGTTCTTTATATACAAATACATAGGCTATCGCATGGAAATTCCTCAGCTTTTAAAAACCGTTGCAGCTTCCGTGGTTATGGCGGCTTCTGTTTGGTATTTCTACGATTATACCCTGGCGGCATGGGGAAGCAATGTGATTTCCACCTTTGGTGCTTGCTTGCTGGGGTGCGTGGTTTATTTGGCGGTATTGCTCCTTATTGGCGGCATGATGGAGGAGGATATGGCTCGTATTCCTATGATTGGCCGTTTTGGCATCAAGGCTATGCACAAGCTGGGTGTATACAAGGGCTGATTAATTTGATGATTTTTTTGTATTGAATAGAAAGGCCGAGTTTAAGATAATGAAAAAACTGGTTTTGGTATATAATCCGGTTTCCGGCAAGGCCGTTTTCAAGAAGCGCCTTGATGAAATAATTTATAAGCTCCAGAGCCGTGGCTGTATGGTAATTCCATATAGAACCACCCCGGAAAATGCAGATTTGGTTGATTTTATAAAGCTGGCGGCACCAGATGGTATTATTGCTGCCGGTGGAGATGGTACTGTTCACGAGATTGTGAACCTCATAATGAGGGAAAAGCTGAACATACCTATGGGCATTATCGGCACGGGTACCTCCAACGATTTTGCCACATTCCTGCACCTTGACACAGATGAATATTTTGACCGTATTGCTTCCGGGAAGACCATGAAAATAGATTTGGGCAAGGTGGGAGATACTTACTTTATTAATGTCGCCAGTGCGGGTATGGTTACTTCCATTGCCCATGAGGTGGATACACGATTGAAAAATGCCTTTGGAAAAATGGCCTATTATGTGCATGGGTTGAAAACTCTGCCCCAGTTTAGGGCCTTTGACCTTACTGTACGCACGGAAAAGGAAGAATTTCACGAGAAGGCTTTTCTCTTTTTGGTGGTTAATTCCAGTGTGGTGGCCAGCTTCAAAAATGCGGCGGTACAGGCCAGCGTCCAGGATGGTGTACTGGATCTTATCATTATGAAGCAGTGCAACGTGGCGGATTTGATGATTGTTACCACAGAGCTTTTGGCTGGGAAGGATATTTCCCAGCGCAAGGAGGTTATTTATCGTCAGGCCTCTACCTTTGAGGTGGAGTGCTCTGAGGAGCTTACCAGCGATATTGATGGTGAGGTGGGGCCTAAGCTGCCTTTGAAAATAGAAACTGTACCTCAGGTTCTGGATATTTTTTATTAAGCATTTGACCAGAACTAAATAGTCTAGCTTTTTACATCGGAAGGAGAGTTATCGATGGGTGGATTTTTTGGTGTAGTGTCCCATAAGGATTGTGTGGTGGACCTTTTCTTTGGTCTGGATTATCATTCGCATTTGGGTACAAAATGTGGTGGTATGTTAATTCACGATGTCGTTAAGGGATTCCAGCGTCAGATTCATTCCATTGACAAGACTCCTTTTAGAACCAAATTTGAAAAGGAGCTTTCCGCCTTTAACGGTGCCAGCGGTATAGGCTGTATCAGTGATACGGATCCACAGCCGCTGTTGGTGCGTTCCCACATGGGTCTTTATGGTATAACTACTGTAGGCATTATTAATAATACTGATGATATTTTGAAGCATTATTTTAAGGACAAGAATCATCAGTTTATGGCCATGAGCTCCGGCAAGATTAATTCCACTGAGCTGGTGGCTGCCCTTATTAATGAAAAGGATGATATTGTATCCGGTATTCTTCATGCCCAGGATATCATTGAGGGCTCCATAACCATATTGATTCTCACTGAGGATGGTGAGATTATTGCTGCCCGTGACAAGGTGGGGCGTCTGCCGGTTATTTTGGGTAAGAATAATGATGGCTATTGCGTATCCTTTGAGGATTTTGCCTTCCAGAAAATGGGCTACGACAAGTTTTATGAGCTGGGCCCAAGGGAAATTGTCCGCATGAATTCCTGTGGGATAGGCACCATTTCTCCTGCATCCAAGGCTATGAAGGTTTGTGCCTTCCTATGGACCTATTATGGCTATCCTACATCCTCCTATGAGGGCAGGAATGTTGAGGTTATGCGTGTCAACAATGGCAAAATTATGGCCCGTGAGGAAAGAAAGCGGGGCAATTTGCCAGAGCTTGATTATGTAGCTGGTGTTCCAGATTCTGGTATTCCTCACGCTATTGGCTATGCCAACGAAAGTGGCAATGAATTCGCCCGTCCGTTTATCAAATACACTCCTACCTGGTCCCGTTCCTTTATGCCAACCACCCAGAAGATTCGCAATCAGGTGGCCAAGATGAAGCAGATTCCTGTTCCGGAGCTTATTAAGGGCAAGAGGCTGCTCTTTGTTGATGATTCCATTGTGCGGGGAACCCAGCTTCGGGAAACTGTAGATTTCCTCTATAAAAGCGGAGCCAAGGAGGTACACATGCGCAGTGCCTGCCCACCAATTATGTACGGTTGTAAGTATCTTAACTTCTCCTCCAGCAAGGGTGAGCATGAGCTGTTGGCCCGCCGGGTGATCCAGGATCTGGAGGGGGATGAGGGGGTTAAGCATATTGATGAATATGCGGATGCCAACACAGAGCGGGGGCAGTGTATGCTGAAGCGTATCTGTGAAATGTTCAAGTTTGATTCTCTGGGCTATCAGTCACTGGAGGGTACTCTTGAAGCCATCGGCATTGATAAAGACAAGGTCTGCACCTATTGCTGGACTGGTAAGGAATAAAAATAAAAGGGACTGCTTAGGCAGTCCCTTTAGTGTAGACAAATAAAATTGCGATTGGATTATGCTGTTGGCAAATCCTTTACCCAGCCCTTGAAGGCCTTGATGATGTTGCCGGCAGGCATAGCAGCCAGCTGCTCATCGGTGAGGTCAGCAGGGATAAGTGGAGCCAGCGTAGCCGCGGTAGCCATGAATTCCTCCATGGTCATGCCGTCCAACAGGCCCTTTACGATTTCATAAGCCTCCTGAGGGCTCTTTGCTTCGCTGAGCTTCTGGAGCATCTCAGGGTTCTGCATAATTGCAGCACCAATCTGCATAAACTTTTCAGGTATCATTATTAATCACATTCCTTTTTATCATATTCCGTCGTATGTATTCGTTCACAACGGTACATATCCTTTCACATTATAACCCAACTGGTGAAAATATGCTATAGGCAAAATATTTTCTGATGGGCTTTTCCAATGGAGCAAGATTATGAAAAAAATTCTTTGGCTGGCATTCAATGCCAAATTTTCCCACACCTCCCTGCCAGTTCGGTATCTGCGTCAGGCGGCCGCCAAGCTTAATATTGAGTCGGAGCTTTTGGAGCT
Organism: Anaerovibrio lipolyticus; assembly: GCA_002372665.1. Taxonomy (GTDB): domain Bacteria; phylum Bacillota; class Negativicutes; order Selenomonadales; family Selenomonadaceae; genus Anaerovibrio; species Anaerovibrio lipolyticus_C. The sequence goes on along the minus strand of DFHJ01000089.1, from coordinate 632 downwards.
TACCATAAATAATTATGTGCCGGATACTCTCAGTGAAATATATGGGCACAAGCCGGATATAATTGGTGTTTCCTGCTATATATGGAACATTGAGCTAATAAAACATACTCTCCCACTAGTGAGGAAGGTTTTACCTAATACCCTTATTATTTGCGGCGGCCCGGAGGTTTCCTATGAAGTAACTGATTTTATGAGGGCCAATCCAGCTGTGGATTTCGTGGTTCGGGGTGAGGGTGAGGAAGCAGTTATGGAGCTTCTGGACCTTATCATTAATCAGGGGGCAATTAATAATGAAAGAAAGCTCACGGTTGAACCCCAAAATCTTGGAATTGCCTGGCGGGGAGGGGCATTGGAGGCTACAGCCGAGGATGTAATTCATGCTGGTCAGGCTGTAACGGTTATGAATAGGCTGGAGCCTTCCAAATTGGAGCTACCATTTCCTTATATTGATGAGGAAATGGAGGATATTAGGGAGAGGATTCTATACTATGAAACCTCCCGTGGATGCCCCTTTTCCTGCGCCTACTGTCTTTCCTGTGCCACTGCCGGGGTTCGTTACCGTCCCTTGGATGAGGTATTTAAGGAGCTGAATTTCTTTGTTTCTCATGATGTGCGTCAGGTAAAATTTGTGG
>DFHJ01000091.1 GCA_002372665.1 Anaerovibrio lipolyticus | reverse complement strand
GGACTTATTGAAAGACATCAGACTGTGGTAAGTCACTTTCAGGTGCCAGTGGAAAATATACCTGATGATATAAAGGGGTTGTCTGTGGTGCAGCTCAGTGATATTCATCTAGGGGCTTTTATGGGGCTGGAGGAGCTTGATAGGCTCTTAAAAGAAGCCAGTGCAATTGGCGGTGATATTCTTGCTATTACTGGTGATTTGTTTGATGATAACAGGATTAATTATAAGGCTGCCAAGGTGGTGGACAATTACGCTGAGTGTTTTAAATATGGCATTTATTTTTGCTGGGGAAATCATGAACACCTGCGTGGCATACCGGCTATTGATATTGCAATAGAAGGCACAAGGATAAAGAAGCTGGACAACTCCTTTGATATGGTTGCAGGGGAAGCATTGCCAGTTTATATTGCAGGAGTAGATTATCCGATTGAACGGAAGCAGTTTGATTTTTTGAAGGAAAAATATACGGAGCTTGCCCTAAAGGAGATTCCGTCTAATTCAGTAAAAATATTGCTGGCACACCATCCTGATTTTATAGACTCAGCAGCCAAGTACAACACCAATCTGGTGCTGACAGGCCATACCCATGGAGGACAGCTGGGACTATTTGGTATTCCACTTGTGCCACCAGTATTCAAATATTTGCGGGGAATGTATCATGTGGGAAATACCATGGGGTATGTGCATTCGGGAAATGGCAGCTGGTTCCCATTTCGTTTTGGTTGCCCACCGGAGATTGCGGTGTTTACACTTGTTGAAAAATAGAAAATCGAGCAACAAAAAAAGCCACCTGCAGGTGGCTTTTTTTCTACTCGTGGCGGAGTGGGAGGGGTTCGAACCCTCGCGGCCTTGCGACCCTAACGATTTAGCAAACCGTCCTCTTCAGCCTCTTGAGTACCACTCCATATATGGCGGAGAGGGTGGGATTCGAACCCACGGTGCCGTAAAGCATCACTGGTTTTCAAGACCAGCTCCTTAAACCACTCGGACACCTCTCCATAGCAATGAACATTATAACAAAATAAAATAATGTATGTCAAGGAAAGTGTAAATAACACAATTTAAAAAGGATGCCTTCAGACATCCTTTTTAGACTTTGGACCAGGCCGTCTCGAATCACGTTCAGCGATAAGTAGTTCAAGCTTTAATTCGTATAGCATGGCATTTATTTCCAATAGGGATTTATTATTTTGTAACCCATGTAAAATTACTGCATCCCGCTCGTTTTTTACATCCAAGGTATAAAATTGTGCTAACCGAAGTAATAGCTGCAGTTCATCAAGACTGGCATTCAAAGCCAGACAAATGCAAATTAAGACATCACGGCTGGGGTTTCGTTCACCACGGAAAATCTTATATACATAGTCACCCAAATTGGCCGCACGGGATATTTCCGCCATAGAAATTTTATGTTTTTCAGCCAGTGTGTTTAAATATTCTGCTGGGGTAATATTAATAAAATCGTTTTGATGTTTTTCCAGAAAAGCCTTTAAATCGTCCTTGTCAATTAACTCAGAGAGTAAAGCACTTGTATTTGCCATATATTATAATTCACTCCCTTGAAATGTTTTCCTGCATATAATTTTGCCACAGAATGGCCAATAAGTCTTGGACTAACTGTCCAATTTTATGTAATTGGGATTTTTTCTTCTGAAGAAGAAAAATTTGAACAATGGCGTTATAATCAATATGGGGAGTTGATAAAATGCCTGCCATTGATTTTATTGACGACAGCTCCGTGGTAGAAAGGGAGCTTTCGCGAAATGAACATGGTCTGGTTATGCTGGTAAAAAGGATAGCTGATGACAAATTATTTATCCGCAGGGAATACCGGGAGGATAAACGAGAGTTGTTTTATAAATTAAAGGAATTGGATATACAGGGAATTCCTCATATTTTGTATGTTCTTTTTGCAGGCAGAACCGTTGTGATTGAAGAGTATATAGAAGGCATTTCCCTTGAAAATATAGCTAAAGGAAATGCTGCTTTCCCTAATTTTACCATAACGGATTTACTAAGGGCTATGTTGCCTGTAATACAGAAATTCCATGAAGTTGGCATTATTCATCGGGACATTAAGCCGGAGCATATTATATTGGACAAAAATCTCCAGCCCTATTTGATAGATTTTGGCATTGCCCGCATTAATAAAAAGCACAATTCGCATGATACGGAGATTCAGGGAACACGCCGTTTTGCACCACCGGAGCAGTTCGGATATCAGAGTACAGATCAGCGGTCAGATATTTATTCACTGGGACAAACTCTGGCCACACTTTTGCCAATTATTCCCATGACACCTCATGAAAAGAGGATTATTGAAAAGGCAATGGCCTTTGCTCCGGCTGACCGTTACCAAAGTGCCGAGGCAATGCTGAATGCTTTGCTAAATCCGCCGCAGAAGATAAGCTGGTACGCGTTGGTGTGTATAATCATCCTTGTTATTGGGGCCGGGGGTGCGTGGTATCACCATACCCTTATACAGGAGCAGGATAACAGAGGCGTTACTGAAGAAATAAATATGGATGGGGAAGCTCCTGCAGCTTTACCGGAAGGTGGAGAGACTAATGGAGAAAAAACTTCTGAACAAGGTGGCATAACAATGCCATCAAAGGCTGAAACAAGAGAAAAGACCATGGATACCCAGGCTGTGCCTACAGATAATAGGCCACTACACATAGCTCAGGGAAGCAGCAGACAGAAAACAGTTAATATAAATGGCTCCAATGTAACTGTAGCCGCTACCAATACTGGCGCGCAGCTAAATGTGCAGGTTTCTGACAATATGGGCCATTCATCGGCCTATTCCTTCAACTATCAGCCACCGGCTATTCACAATTATGACAATCCTAATACCATGGATGGGGATATTGTATTTATGGATATTAACGGTGACGGGATTTTGGATATTATCCCTATTATGACCAGTGCCCTTGTTAAAGGTGGAAACGATTTGGTGGACAATACCAACGCCTGGGCCATTACCTATACCCCAGTCAGTGGCTTTAACCGTTGCAGCGGCATGGCAAACAGCCAATATCTGAAATTAGAAGATGGCTACCTTCTGGGTGAAGACATGATGACATATACAGTAAGAAATGATGCAATAATCTCTAGTACTTTCTGACAGGAGGGCTGTTTAATTGGAAATTGGACTCAGAGTATAATGGTTTTGAAAAATATTTTGCTAAAATTGCATAAATATAGTAATGTATTTAGGATTGATATGTAATTTTGAATATAGAAATAGAAAGATGAGTAAAATTGAAGTTATCTACAGGATTAATAATAGCGTTGATAGTTATGGGAATAGGCGGAGGTTGTGGCTTTCTTGTGGCTTCGGCCAATATTCCAAACAATTTGCCGGATATTCAGCCAGCTCTAACATCACATATTTATGACATAAAAGGGAATGAAATAGCTGTTGTACATGCTGAGGAGGACAGGGAACCAGTCAAAAGTGAGGAAATACCGGAAAATTTAAAGAAGGCCTTTTTGGCAACGGAGGATGTGCGGTTTTACCAACATATAGGCATTGATTATCGTGGAGTTATGCGTGCTATGTGGGAGAATATTACACACCGTGCAGTTGCCGAGGGTGGCTCCACTATTACCCAGCAGCTGGCAAGAAATGCGTACTTAAATCAGGAGCGTACCTTTAGCCGCAAAATTCAGGAGATGTTTTTGGCACTTAAAATTGAACATAGACATACCAAGGAAGAAATCCTGGAAATGTACCTTAATCAGATTTACTTTGGGCGCGGTGTCTATGGTATCCAAGCAGCATCAAAATATTATTTTAACAAGAACGTGAAAGACTTGGACCTAAATGAATGTGCTATGCTGGCAGGGATACCGAAAAGCCCTAATCATTATTCTCCTTTAAATAATTTGGAGGAAGCTCAGAAAAGGAAGGCTGTGGTTCTACAGCAAATGGCCAAATATGGTTTTATCAGTTCCTCCACTGCCCAAAAGACGGCAAAGCAAGAAATACATTTAGTTCAATCAGCTCCAAGGGAAGTAGGTGACGCGCATTATTTCATTGATTATGTAAAGCAGACAATCATAGATAAATATGGCGATGACGGATTGTATAAGGGTGGGCTGAAGATTTATACCACCCTTGACATGGATATGCAGCGGGCAGCTGAGGAGGCCATGAAAAACCTACCGGAGATGAATGAAGCTAATGGACTGAAACAGCCTCAGGGAGCATTGGTGGCTATTGATCCACATAGTGGCTATATAAAGGCCATGGTAGGTGGTCGGGGGACAGATATGTTTAATCGTGCAGCATTGGCGGAAAGACAGCCTGGTTCTGCCTTCAAACCATTTGTTTATGCTGCTGCCCTGGAGTCTGGCTATACGCCTGATTCAATTGTGGCTGATACGCCATTTACCAAGTATGGCTGGAACCCACAAAATTATGACCGTAATTTTTATGGAAGCGTTCCACTAAGCTCTGTTTGTGCCCAGTCATTAAATGTAGCAACGGTGCGGGTAGCTGATGATATAGGTATTGATAAGGTTATAAAGTATGCCAGGGATATGGGGATATCCACCTTGGTGCTGGAAGGAGAACGTAATGATGTTAATCTTTCCACTGCACTGGGAGGGATAACAAGGGGAGTAACTCCATTGGAGCTTACCAGTGCCTATTGCACCTTTGCCAACAAGGGTATTTATGCCAAGGGTACACCTATAGTAAAGGTACTGGATAAGGACGGCAATGTTTTGGAGGAATATCCTAATCCAAATAATTCCAGACGTGTGCTAAAGGAGGAGACCGCTGCAAATCTTGACAGTATGCTACAGGGAGTAGTCAGTCATGGCACTGGTACCAGAGCCAATATCGGCGGCCATGTGGCAGGAAAAACCGGTACCACCAGTGAATATCATGACGCCTGGTTTGTGGGTTATGTACCGGATTTGGTAGTGGGGGTGTGGATTGGTACTGATGATAACCAGACTATGGGCACAATGACCGGCGGCACACTACCTGCAGATATATGGAGAATTTTTATGAAGGGTACAGGACATTGATGTAATGAGTTAAACATGTAATTTGTAAGAGCAATTGGATTATTTCGTTCGGACTACACGCCAATGCTAATATAGGTGAACACCAAGTTAATGCAGGAAAGTAGATGTCTGCTAATTATCCATAAAGCGGGAGTCGTTGCGGTGCAGCGGCTCTTTTTTTGGTGACATTGGACTCAAAGTACAATAAATTAAAAACTCGTTGAAACGCTGAACAATGGCGTTATAATTATATAAAAAGGAAAAAGTTGTATATATAGACCTAGTTATAGATGACCGCAGTGATTATGGCAGCTTGTTTTAATATATAATATTATAGGTAATGGGGTGAGATTATGTCTGATACGGAAATTATAAAAAATGAAAAAGAGCTTGAATTTGCGATTTTTTGTATAGAAAATCTTGCCAGCAGATTAAAGGTCCCTGCTCCAATGGTATACTTATAAAAGTGCCAGCTCTAGGCTAATCAAAAAAGATTTTCCAGAGGTTAGGCGCAAGCTGTGGAAAGAAATGTTTTGGTCGAGAAGTTATTGCCTGTTGACAACAGGCGGTGCTCCTATTG
>DFHJ01000049.1 GCA_002372665.1 Anaerovibrio lipolyticus | reverse complement strand
TCATTGATGATTCCCTCTGTACTGGCTGCGGACTTTGCAGTCAGATATGTCCTGTGGGAGCAATTGGAGGTGGTCATCATGAGTAAGAATATTGTTCTTTGCGGTGTTGGTGGTCAGGGAACTATTTTGGCATCAAAGCTCATTAGTGGAGCGGCCATGAACAAGGGCATTCCTGTCAAAAGTGCCGAGACTATTGGTATGGCTCAACGTGGCGGCAGTGTATTCAGTCATTTGAGGCTTGGTGATGATGTGGACTGTCCAATGATTGCCACTGGCAGTGCGGATATAATCATAGGCTTTGAGCCAGGAGAAACGGTTCGTATGCTTCCATATTTGAAAAAGGGTGGACAAGTTATTGTAAGTAGTCGTCCAGTGATGCCGGTGACGGCTGCGTTGGCAGGCTCCAACTACAATGGGAGTGACATGCTGGACTATATCAGAAATAAGGTCGAAAAAGTTATTGTTATAGACACCGAAAATGCCTGCAAGGAACTGGGTTCTGCAAAAATCGTAAATCTTCTTCTTTTGGGGGCGGCTGTAAACTGCGGGGCATTGGGACTTGATGAGGAGGATATCCGGAAGGTTATCCGTGCCAGAATCCCTGAAAAATTTCATGAGCTTAATTTTAAAGCTCTGGAATATGCTAAAAAGTGTAGCCATTAATATACTTGAATAAATTAGGTAACCTAAAATAATTAACTGATAGGGGAATTCATAATGAAGATAACAGAGGAACAGCTTAAGCTTGTAAATGATCGCATAGATGCTCTGGAGGCTGCCAACAGCTTCTATGGAAAGAAGCTGGAGGAAGCCGGCATAAATCATGTATCATCTCCGGAGGAATTTGAAAAACTGCCGTTTTCTGAGAAAGATGATTTGCGGGAGGCTTATCCATTAGGGCTGATGACAGCACCTCAGGAGGAGATAGTCCGCATCCATTCTTCATCAGGTACCACAGGGACTCCCGTAATTATTCCATATACCAAGAAGGATGTGGATGATTGGGCAACAATGTTTGCCCGTTGTTATGAAATGGCAGGAATTACCAATAAGGATGTTATTCAAATTACTCCGGGCTATGGATTATGGACTGCCGGCATTGGTTTTCAGGCAGGCTGTGAAAAGATGGGAGCCATGTGCGTTCCTATGGGACCAGGCAACACGGATAAGCAGCTTCAGATGATGCAGGATATGGGCTCCACAGTATTGTGCGCTACTTCTTCATACGCATTGCTTTTGGCGGAGGAAATTGAAAAAAGGGGTATTAAGGATAAAATACATCTTAAAAAGGGTGTTATTGGTTCTGAACGCTGGGGTCAGAAAATGCGTGAACGCATTTCCACGGAGCTGGGTATAGAGCTTTATGATATTTACGGCCTTACTGAGATTTATGGACCTGGTATTGGTATTAATTGCAAGCATGATACGGGAATGCATTACTGGGATGATTTCATTTATCTTGAGATTATTGATCCACAGACATTAAAGCCTGTTCCTGATGGGGAGTGGGGTGAGATCGTTATCACCACCTTGGTGAAGGAAGGGGCTCCGTTAATTCGTTATCGGACCCACGATCTGTCCAGAATCATTCCAGGGGAGTGCCCATGTGGCAGCAAGTTCCCTCGTCTGGATGTTATCGGCGGTCGTACAGATGATATGATGAAAATTAAGGGCGTTAATGTATTCCCTAAACAAATTGAGGAGATATTGGCAGAGTTTCCGGAGCTTTCCAGCGAGTATCAGATTCGTATTTCCCATCTGGATGGCAAGGACACAATGCGTATTTATGTGGAAACAAATGGCAGTGTGGACTTTTTGGATATGGCCAAACGAGTTGCGACCAGAGTCAAGAGCCGCATAGGTTTTACGCCTCTGGTAAAGGTTGTAGAAATCGGCTTGCTGCCTAGAAGTGAAAAGAAGAGCAAGCGGGTTATCGATGAGCGTTACGATTAAGTACAATATGGATAACAAGAGAAAAAATAAGTAACCGGTATGTGAATACAGCCGGTAACATTATGGGGAGAAATCTGTAAAGGGATTTCTCTCCATGTATTTTTCATGAAGAATATGCTATACTGATAAAAAGTCAAAAAGTTAAAATGGAGGGGAAATTATATGTCTCAAAGAATGACTTTGGAAGAGGTTTTGAAGGAGTACGGCGTACCTCAGATAAAATTGGATATTCATGCCAAGGGCAGTGAGTGTAGGGCACTGAGGGAAAAGCTGATGGATATTGTTAACCTCAGTGGTGGCCGGGAGCAGGGATATTTGGATATTGATTGTAAGCTATACATTGATATTGATGATATCGATAGATATTTATCCGGGGAACGGGATACGATTGGTGAGATTTACGCATTTCCGGATGATATAAAGGCCTACAAAGGTTGATTATCTACTTTGCGTTTAGTTGAGGAAAATTTTTGTGGTATGAAGTAGTGACGGAGGATATATGAATTTTAGAAAAATCACATCAGTTATGGTGGCGGCAGCACTGGTGTTATCAGTAACCGCTGGTACGGCGGATGCGGCAAGGGGAGGAGCCAAATTAGGTGGTGCTCCTAAAATATCTACACCTGCACCAAAGGCAACCACCCCATCAGCCAGTCAGAAAAAAACTGGACCCAACAACAAGGAATATGCACCTTCGAAGAATGCCAATGAGTATAGTAAAACGGCCCCTCAATCTGGAGCTGGTCAGGCGGCCACCGCACCAAATACCGGAACTCGTTGGGGTAATGTAATGCGGGGGATTGGATTCTTTGCGGGCGGTATGCTGCTGGGACATTTATTAAGTAATATGCTTGGTATGGGCGGCGGTTTCCTGGCGGATGTCTTCGGCTTGTTGTTTAATATTATTTTGGTTTATGCTGTGTTTAAACTGATTTTGTATGTGATTCGCCGCTTTAGAAACCGTGGTAAGGGAACGGGTTACAGTAGTCCATATACCGATTACAATACAATCGATAACGATTATAAAGCATCGAATAATAGCCGTGGGTTTAAAATACAGGATATTGGTCAGCCATCCAACAGTGGCGCAGACTATGATGCAAAAACTACGGCAAACAAATATCGTAATATGTAACATGAATAGGGGACCAGAGGCTGTGAGGCAGGCTGGTCTCCTTTTATTTTGCAATGTATTAGAGTTTAAAAAAAGCTGTTGACAAAAACATGAAATGGCAGTATCATAATCAACGTTGTCATAGCAAACGCTTCTGAAACGAATCAGGACAACACAAAATAATATCAAAAAAGTTCTTGACATAAAGGAATGAATAAGGTATTATAAACAAGCTGACTCACGAAGCAA
>DFHJ01000122.1 GCA_002372665.1 Anaerovibrio lipolyticus | reverse complement strand
TAAGAAGAATAAGGTTGTAGTTGAGGGCGTAAACAAGGTTAAGCGTCACACTAAGCCAAATCAGAGTGCCCCACAGGGTGGCATCCTTGTTAAAGAGGCTCCTATGTTTGCGGCAAAGGTTATGCTCGTATGCCCAGCTTGTGGCAAGGCTACCCGTATTGCTCACAAGGATGTAAATGGTAAGTCTGTACGCGCCTGCAAGAAGTGCGGCGAAGTTATAGACCAGACCAAATAATAAGGAAAGGAGGACCATCTAGTGGATAGATTACAGGAAAAGTACATTAAAGAGGTAGTTCCTGCTCTGACCGAAAAGTTCGGCTACAAGAATGTTATGGAGCTCCCAAAAATCTCTAAGATTATCATTAACATGGGTGTTGGCGAGGCTGTAGGTAATCCTAAGGCTCTTGACTCCGCTGTAAATGATTTGACTATTATCGCAGGCCAGAAGCCAATTCTCACCAGAGCAAAGAAATCTCTGGCAGCTTGGAAGCTCCGTCAGGGCATGCCAATCGGTGCAAAGGTTACTCTTCGCGGCGTTCGCATGTATCAGTTCCTCGACAAGTTCATGAATGTTGCACTTCCACGCGTTCGTGACTTCCGTGGTATCGGTTCCAATTCTTTCGACGGTCGCGGTAATTACGCAATCGGCCTGAAGGAGCAGCTCATTTTCCCTGAAATTGAGTATGACAAGATTGACAAGCTCCGCGGTATGAATATCGTAGTTGTAACAACTGCCAAGACTGATGAGGAAGCTCGCGAGCTCTTAAAGCTCATGGGTATGCCTTTTAAAGCGTAAAGAAGGAGGTACTGACTGTGGCCAAGAAGGCAATGATTGAAAAGTGGAGCAAGGAACCAAAGTTCCCTGTTCGCAAGTACAACAGATGTAAGATTTGCGGTCGTCCGCACGGTTATATCAGAAAGTTTGATATGTGCCGTATTTGTTTCAGAGAGCAGAGCTACAAGGGTGCCATTCCTGGGGTAACCAAGGCGAGCTGGTAACTTAAAGGCGAAAATGAAAGGAGGATATCGGTTTAAATGGTAATGACTGATCCTATTGCAGATATGTTGACTCGTTTGCGTAATGCAAACTCCGTTTATCATGAAAAGGTTGAGATTCCTGGTTCCAACATTAAGAAGGCCATCGCTGGCGTTCTTAAGGAAGAGGGCTTCATCAATGACTTCACTTTCACTGAGGATGGTAAGCAGGGTATTATCACTGTATCCCTGAAGTACGGTCCTAACCGTGAGAAGGTAATTACTGGTATTAAGCGTATTTCCAAGCCAGGCCTGCGCCAGTATGCAAAGGCTGCTGAGCTCCCTAGAGTTCTCGGCGGTTTGGGTATCGCCATCATTTCCACTTCCAAGGGAATCATGAGCGATAAGAATGCTCGCAAGGCTGGTCTCGGCGGCGAGGTTGTAGCTTACGTTTGGTAATTATTTAGAAGTCAGGAGGTGTACAGATGTCTAGAATTGGTAGAGCACCTATTACTATCCCAGCTGGCGTAAACGTTAAGGTTGAGGATGGAAATAAGGTTACCGTAAAGGGCCCAAAGGGTGAGTTAGTTCGCTCTTTCAGCCAGGATATGAAGATTAAATTAGAGGACGGTGTACTCACTGTAGAGCGTCCTTCAGATAATAAAGATCACAGATCTCTCCATGGTCTTACCCGTACCCTGATCAACAACATGGTTGTTGGTGTAACTGAGGGTTACGCAAAGACTCTTGAGATCAATGGTGTTGGTTACAGAGCACAGCTCCAGGGCAAGAACCTGAACCTGTCTCTTGGTTTCTCTCACCCAGTTATTGTTGAGCCACCTACTGGTATCGTTTTCGAGGTACCAAATCCTACCAAGATCGTTGTAAACGGTATTGATAAGGAAGTTGTTGGCGCTATCGCTGCCAAGGTTCGCGACTACAGAAGACCGGAGCCATATAAGGGCAAGGGTATTAAGTACGAAGGCGAGCACATCCGCCGTAAGGTAGGTAAGGCTGGCGCCAAGGGTAAGAAATAATAACCAGAAAGGAGTAACCGACAGTGTTTGTTAAGGAAGATAAAAATAAAGCTCGTCAGAAGCGTCACCTGCGTGTACGCAATCATATTTCCGGCACTGCTGAGAGACCACGTCTTAACGTATTCCGCAGCTTGAGCAATATTTATGCTCAGGTTATCGACGATGTTAACGGTGTTACTCTCGTATCTGCCAGCACAAAGGATAAGGATTTCAATAACTACGGTGGTAATATTGAGGCTGCCAAGGCAGTGGGCGAGGCAGTAGCTAAGCGTGCTTTGGAAAAGGGTATTACCGAGGTAGTTTTCGACCGTGGTGGTTATGTATATCATGGCCGTGTTGCAGCACTTGCTGAAGCCGCTCGTGAAGCTGGCTTGAAATTCTAATATTTGTAAAGGAGGTACATAGATGGCTAGAATGGACAACGAGACTCCTGAGTTCCAGGAAAAAGTTGTATATATTAATAGAGTTGCCAAGGTTGTAAAGGGCGGCCGTCGCTTCTCCTTCAGCGCACTTGTTGTTGTTGGTAATGAGAAGGGTCAGGTTGGTGCAGGCTTAGGTAAGGCTGCAGAGGTTCCAGAGGCAATTCGCAAGGGCGTTGAAGACGCTAAAAAGAACCTTATTGATGTTTCTCTGAAGGGTACTACTATCCCACATGAGATGCTTGGTATTTTCGGTGCAGGCCGTGTACTGATGAAGCCAGCTGCAAAAGGTACTGGTGTTATCGCTGGTGGCCCAGCTCGTGCAGTTCTCGAGCTTGCTGGTATTAAGGATATTTTGACCAAGTCCCTTGGTTCTTCCAATCCTAATAACATGGTTCGTGCAACCTTGAAGGGTCTTGAGCAGCTGAAGCAGGCTGAGAAGGTAGCTGAGCTTCGCGGTAAGACCGTACAGGAACTTTTAGGTTAAGGAGGGTTTTGAAATGGCAAATTTAAAAATTACTCTTACCAGAAGTCTGATCGGTAGACCAGCTACTCAGCGTGCTACTATTAAAGCATTAGGACTTAAGAAGTTAAATTCCTCAGTTGAGCTTCCAGACAGCGAGTCTCTCCGTGGCCAGATCCACAAGGTAGAGCATCTCGTAACTGTTGAAGAGCAGGCTTGAGATTCAAGGAGGTGCACTTAAAAGATGAAGTTAAATGAATTATCTCCAGCTCCTGGTTCCCGCAAGAACGCTTTCCGCGTTGGTCGTGGTCTGGGCAGCGGCAATGGTAAGACTTCCGGCAGAGGCCAGAAGGGGCAGAAGTCCCGTTCCGGCGGCGGCGTTCGTACTGGCTTTGAGGGCGGTCAGATGCCTTTATATCGTAGATTACCAAAGCGTGGTTTCAAGAATATCTTTGCTAATGTTTATGCAGAGGTTAATGTTGAGACTCTGAACCGTTTTGAGGATGGTGCTACTGTTGATGCTGTTGCATTAATTGAGGCTGGTGTCCTTAAGAACGTACGCGACGGTGTTCGCATTCTCGGCAATGGTGAGCTCACCAAGAAGCTGACTGTTGTAGCCAACGGCTTCACCAAGTCCGCAGAAGAAAAGATTACTGCAGCAGGTGGAAAAGTTGAGGTGATCTGATTTGTTATCAGCTCTCTCTAATATCGTCAAGATTCCGGAGCTTCGAGCAAAGATCACTTTTACGCTGATAATGTTCGCCATCTTCAGAATGGGTACTCATATTCCTGTTCCGGGTGTTGATCCATCAGCTATTGAATCACTGTTCAACAATGGCAGTCTTTTCGGTTTACTGGATATGTTTTCTGGTGGTGCTCTTAGTAAGTTTTCAGTATTTGCTATGAGTATTACGCCTTATATTAATGCTTCCATTATCATCCAGCTCTTGAATGTGGTTATACCTACATTGGAGCAATGGTCAAAGGAAGGTCAGGAAGGCTATAAGAAAACCACTAAAGTTACAAGATATTTCACAGTATTACTTGCCTTCTTACAGGCCATGGGTATGTCCATTGGTTTGAAGCAGGCTATCCTAAATCCTGGTCCGGTGTCAATCCTCATTATTGCGATTACACTGACAGCAGGAACAGTTTTCCTCATGTGGCTTGGTGAGCAGATAACTGCTAACGGCGTAGGTAATGGTATCTCACTGATCATTTTCGCCGGTATCGTTGCTGCGTTGCCAAACAACATTGGAAAGATTTATAATTACCTACAGACAGGAACCATTAGTTATATTAATGTTTTCTTCTTTGCAGTGATTGCTGTAGCGATGATTGTGTTTGTTGTTGCAATTCACACAGCTTATCGCCGGGTTCCAGTATCATATGCAAAGAGGGTTGTTGGTCATAAATCTTATGGCGGACAGTCCAGTCACATCCCGCTTAAGGTAAACACCGCGGGAGTTATTCCAATAATCTTTGCGTCATCCGTGCTGATGTTTCCAGTAACTATTGCCCAGTTTATTGATATCCCCTGGGTAAAAACTATTGCCGGGTATTTTGCGTGGGGTACACCGCTACAAACAACAGTTTATGCACTGTTGATTATCTTCTTCACGTATTTTTACACCGCGGTTACTGTAAAGATATCGGATATGGCAGAGAATCTGAAAAAATACGGTGGTTTTATCCCGGGCATTCGTCCGGGAGAGCCAACGGCAGAATATTTAGATTATGTCATGACTCGAATTACGCTTGCTGGCGCGTTATTCCTTGCACTGGTAGCCGTTCTTCCAACATTTATTGCATCCGCAACTCATCTTGAGGGTGTAAACTTTGGTGGAACTGCACTGCTGATTGTTGTGGGCGTTGGCCTTGATACCATGAAGCAGATTGAGTCCATGGTTGTTATGCGTCATTACCAAGGTTTTATGGATTAGGAGGATTAATTAAATGCATTTACTTTTAATGGGCCCTCCGGGTGCCGGGAAAGGCACTCAGGCTGCTAACCTGGTGAAAGAGTTTGGTATTCCACATATTTCCACTGGCGACATGTTCCGTGCCGCTATCAAGGAAGGTACTGAACTCGGAAAGCAGGCGAAGGCATGTATTGATGCCGGAAACCTCGTTCCAGATGAAATTACCATCGGCATTGTCCGTGAGCGTCTTGCCCAGGATGATTGCAAGAAGGGCTTCATTCTGGATGGTTTCCCTCGTACTGTTGATCAGGCTGATGCCCTTACCAAGATTTTGGCTGATTTGGGACTTAGCCTTAAGAGCGTTGTTAATATCACTGTTCCTTCCTCTGATCTCGTTGAGAGAGCAGTAGGACGCAGAATCTGCAAGAGCTGTGGTGCCACATTCCACATTAAGTTCAGCCCTTCAAAGGTTGAAGGCAAGTGTGATGAGTGCGGTGGCGAGCTTTATCAGAGAGCAGATGACACCGAGGAAACTATGAAGAATCGGTTGTCTGTATATGAAGCTCAGACTAAGCCATTGATTGACTATTACCAGAAAGCTGGTTTATACTTAGAGATTGATGGACGTCAGGCTATCGACAAAGTTTTCAAGGATATGGTTGATGCCCTGAAGGCTTAAGAGTTATGGCAGGCAGTTTTGCCTGGTACTACCGAATTATTATAGAAGAATCGTGCAGCGAAAGCTGTGATGCCGGAAGATGGGGCCGCTCCTGCGGCCACCTTTCCTAGGTTATGACACTAAGGAGCAATACCACTTATGTCTAAACAAGATGTAATTGAAGTTGAAGGTAAAGTCCTGGAAGCACTGCCAAATGCAATGTTCCAGGTGGAGTTGGAGAACGGTCATGTTGTCTTGGCGCATGTTTCCGGTAAGATTCGAATGAATTTTATACGCATTCTGCCAGGGGATAAGGTCACTATTGAGCTGACACCTTATGATTTAACTCGTGGCCGTATCACCTATCGTTTTAAATAATCTTTGAGTAATCAAGGATAGTACATGAAAGGGGCATAACGCAATGAAAGTTAAACCATCGGTTAAACCAATTTGTGAAAAATGCAAGGTTATTAAGCGTAAGGGTCGTGTAATGGTTATTTGCGAGAACCCAAAACATAAACAGAGACAAGGATAATTAAGAAGGAGGTGCTTGATGTATGGCACGTATTGCCGGTGTAGATTTGCCACGTGATAAGAGAATTGAGATTGCATTAACATATATCTATGGTATTGGTCTTACCACTTCTCAGAGAATTTTAAAGGAGACTGGTGTTAACCCAGATACTCGTACCCGTGATCTGAGCGAAGATGAGGTTATTAAGCTTCGTGATATCATCGATAAGCAGGTAGTAGTAGAGGGTGACCTTCGTCGTGAGCAGTCCCTGAATATAAAGCGACTCGTTGAGATCGGCTGCTATCGTGGTCGTCGTCATCGTATGGGTCTTCCTGTACGCGGACAGAACACAAAGAATAACGCACGTACCCGTAAAGGCCCTAAAAAGGCTGTAGCTGGTAAGAAGAAGTAAGGAGGAGTTAGAGTGGCAGTTAAGAAGTCTGTACGTCCTAAGAAAAAGGACCGTAAAAATATCGAATTTGGTGTTGCTCATATCAGCTCCACCTTTAATAATACTATCGTTACCTTGACCGACAAGAACGGTAATGCACTTTCCTGGGCAAGCGCAGGCGGACTTGGTTTCCGTGGCTCCAGAAAGAGCACTCCATTCGCAGCTCAGATGGCAGCAGAGGTTGCTGCAAAGGCTGCTATGGAGCATGGCTTGAAGCAGGTTGATGTTTACGTTAAGGGTCCTGGTGCTGGCCGTGAGGCTGCAATCCGTTCCCTGCAGGCAACTGGTCTTGAGGTTAGCATGATTAAGGATGTTACCCCAATTCCACACAATGGTTGCCGTCCACCAAAGCGTAGAAGAGTATAATGGGAGGTGCAAACTAAATGGCAATTGATAGAGTACCAGCACTGAAGAGATGCCGTTCCCTCGGTATCGAGCCAGGTGTTATTGGTCTGAATAAGAGTTCAAACCGTCAGCCACGTCGTACCCGCGGTAAAGTTTCCGAGTATGGTGTTCAGCTGAAGGAAAAGCAGAAGGCAAAGTTCATTTACGGTGTACTGGAGAAGCAGTTCCGTTCTTACTATAACAAGGCTAAGAAGATGCAGGGTATCACTGGTGATAACCTTATCAGCCTTCTCGAAAGAAGAGTCGACAACGTAGTATTCCGTCTTGGTCTTGCTTCCACCCGTAAGCAGGCTCGTCAGCTCGTTCGTCATGGTCATATCACTCTGAACGGCAAGCGTCTGGACATTCCATCCGCTCTCGTTGATGTAAATGATGTTGTAGCAGTTTCCGAAAAGGCTCGCTCCAATGCATTCTTCAAGGAGCTGGCTGAGTCCAACAGCGCTCTCAGCGTTCCAGCATGGATTACTGTAGGTTCCGATAACTTCACCGGTACCATCAACAGATTCCCTGCTGCAGATGACTTCGACATTCCTGTTGACAGCCAGGCAATCGTCGAGTTGTACTCCAAATAATATCTGTGTATTAATTGTCGTATTTGTACGTATATGCATTGATTTATTGAGGAGGGCAATTCCAGATGATCGAAATCGACAAGCAGAAGATTGAGATTCAGATAGAGGAAATCAGTGAGGACGGCCGCTACGGTAAGTTTATCTGCGAGCCTTTGGAGCGCGGTTATGGCATTACCCTTGGTAACAGCCTTCGCCGCATTCTCTTGTCCTCTTTGCAAGGTGCAGCAATTACCGCCATCAAGATTGATGGTGTGTTGCATGAGTTCTCCACAGTTCCAGGTGTTCGTGATGATGTTTCCAACATCATCCTTCACCTTAAGGAGCTCTGCCTTAAGATGCACAGCGATGAACCTAAGACAATCCGCATCGAGGTTCAGGGTGAGAAGGAGGTAACAGCAGCTGATATTATTCATGATGCTGATATTGAGATTCTTAACCCAGAACTGCATATCGCAACTGTTAACGAGACAGGTTCACTTAATATAGAGATGACCGTGGAGCATGGCCTTGGCTATGTTCCAGGTGATAAGAACAAGAAACCTGATCAGGCTATTGGTGAGATTCCTATTGATTCTATATTCTCTCCTGTACGCCGTGTTAACTACAGAGTTGAAGATACCCGTGTGGGTGACACTGTCGACTATGACAAGCTGACCATGGAGGTTTGGACCGATGGTTCTATTACTCCTGAGGAGGCTGTCAGCAAGGCAGCAGGTATCCTGATTGCAAGATTGAAGCTCTTCAGCAATCTGATTATTGATACCAAACCAGTTGCTGCTGCAGAGGTCCCAGAGACTGCTGCTGTAAGCACTGTTGATATGACTGATGCTCCAATTCTTGATAAGAAGGTTGAGGAGCTTGAACTGACAGTTCGTTCTTATCATTGTCTGATGAGAGCTGAAATCAAGACAGTTCGTGACCTCATCAACAAGAGTGAGGCTGAGATCATGAAGGTTCGTAATCTTGGTAACAAGTCCTTGGTGGAAATCAAGAACAAGCTCCAGGAGCTGGGCCTGTCACTTAAGGAAAATGATGGTTCTGCCGATGATTTGGCAGATAACTGATTGACATTTCGAGATTAAGATATAGGAAAGAGGGAAATAAATGGCTTACAGAAAATTAGGTCGTAACTCCAGTGCTCGTAAGGCACTGTTCAAGAGCATTCTGACTTCCTTCTTCAAGCATGAGCGCATTGAGACTACCGAGGCTAAGGCCAAGGAGATCAGTGGACTTGCAGAACAGCTTATCACTCTCGCTAAGCGCGGTGATTTGGCTGCTCGTCGTCAGGCTATTGCTCAGCTTGCTGATGAAGATGTTGTTAGAAAGTTGTTCGGTGAAATCGCTGAGCAGTGCAAGGATCGTCAGGGTGGTTATACCCGTATCCTGAAGCTGGGCCCACGTCGTGGTGACGCAGCTCCAATGGTTATCCTTGAGTTGGTAAAGTAATTTACAGCTAACGATATATGAGAGGCATTCCTTACGGAGTGCCTCTTTTTTGTTGTTAACCTTTATTCTTAATTGCGTTGACAATAGAACTAGGCTATAATGTTGATTTAGAGGTGTTTTGCGTGAGTTTTATTGAATGCGTTGATTTAACACACATTTATAATGCCGGTATGGAAAATGAGATGCTGGCTGTTGAAAATGTAAATATAAAGATTGAAGAGGGGGAGTTTGTGGCAATTCTGGGAACAAATGGCTCAGGAAAGTCCACATTGGCCAAGCATTTTAATGGCCTGCTGCTGCCTTCATCGGGAAAGTGCCTGGTGGACGGTATGGATACCAAAGATGAGGAGCATACCTATGATATTAGAAGGCAGATAGGTATGGTTTTTCAGAATCCTGATAATCAGATTATCGCTGCTATCGTGGAGGATGATGTAGGCTTTGGACCAGAAAATATTGGTTTGGACCCTCACGAAATTCGCCGCAATGTAACGGCGGCCCTGAGAGCGGTGGATATGGAGGAGTACCGCCATTTTTCTCCCCATCACCTTTCAGGTGGTCAAAAGCAAAGGGTGGCCATAGCAGGGGCTTTGGCTATGAATACCAAATGTCTTGTACTGGACGAGCCAACTGCCATGCTGGATCCAAGGGGACGCCATGAGGTTATGGATACGGTTTCACGTCTTAACAAGGAGCGGGGAATTACCACTGTTTATATAACTCATTTTATGGAGGAAGCGGCAATGGCCGACAGGATATTTGTCATGGACCAGAAACATTTGGTGGCAAGTGGTACACCAAGAGAAATCTTTAGGGATATTGGAGCCATGAAAAAACGGGGACTAGCGGTGCCTATGGCTGCTGAAATGGCCTACAGACTGCAGCAAAAAGGCCTCAGGATTACGGAGTCAATTATTAATACAGAAGATCTGGTGAGGGCAATATGTCAATAGAATTAAAAAACATATCATATACCTATATGCCCAAGACTCCCTTTGAGCATCTGGCTCTGGATGATATTTCAATTACTGTTCCGGAGGGAAAAATAACCGCCATTGCAGGGCATACCGGCTCAGGGAAGTCCACATTGATACAGCATTTTAATGGATTGTTGAAGCCTAGTAAGGGCACTATTCTTGTGGATGGTGTGGATATAGGCAAAAAAAATACAGAGGCTAAGGCAGCCCGGCGGAAGGTGGGTATCGTATTTCAGTACCCTGAGTATCAGCTTTTTGAAGAAACAATTTCCAAGGATATTTCCTTTGGCCCCATGAATATAGGCTGCAGTGAGGCTGAAACCCTGGAAAGGGTTAAACAGGCAATGGCCTTCGTAAACCTTGATTATGATAAGTACGCTCACCGTTCACCTTTTCAGCTTAGCGGCGGCCAAAAGCGTCGGGCAGCCATAGCAGGTATTCTGGCTCTGCAGCCAAAGTATCTGGTATTGGACGAACCTACGGCAGGCCTTGATCCAAAGGGGCGTGAAGCCCTTATGGAGAAATTTAGAAGACTACACAGGGAAAGGGGCACAACTATTGTACTGATTTCCCATAATATGGATAATATTGCCAGTTATGCAGATAATGTCATTATCCTGAACAAGGGGAAGGTTACTATGGAGGCCCCTCCGGAGGAGGTCTTTTCACAAAAGGAGCTTATCAGTCAGGCCGGTTTGGAATTGCCTGAGGTAAAGACTATAATGAATGAACTGGCCCAAAATGGTCTGGAAATACAAAACAATGCTTATACCATGGATAAAGCAGTGGAGGAAATAATTGAGGCGTTAAGGAGGAAGGGAAAATGCTGACAGATATAACTTTGGGACAATATTTTCCCGGTAATTCCCCTATTCACAATATGGATGCCAGAGTAAAGATAGTGCTGCTTTTTATTTACATAGTGGCTGTGTTTTTATTTGATAATCATATTAATTATGGGATTATGACGGCAGGTGCCATAGGCGTGGTGCTTCTGTCAGGACTTCCTCTGGGAATGATTTTAAAGTCAATAAAGCCCCTGTGGTGGATTATTCTTTTCTCCTTTGGCATTCATTTGTTCAGTACTCCGGGAGAACCAATATTTAAGCTATGGAATTTTGTTATGACCAAAGAGGGAATAATACAGGGATTTATTATAAGTCTGCGGTTGGTATTGATGATTGCAATATCCTCCCTTCTTATGTTTACCACATCACCGCTTAAGCTGACGGATGCCCTGGAGTCATTGATGTCACCTCTGAAGAAAATTGGCTTTCCTGCCCATGAGCTGGCTATGATGATGACTATTGCCATGCGTTTTATCCCAACGCTGCTGGAGGAAACGGACAAGATAATTAAAGCCCAGCAGTCCAGAGGCTCTGATATTGGAGATGGTAATTTTTTCCAGCGGGCCAAGGGGATGATACCGGTATTGGTGCCACTGTTTATTTCCGCATTCAGAAGGGCTGATGAGCTGGCTATTGCAATGGAAGCCCGTTGCTATCAGGGGGGAGTCGACAGAACCCGTATGAAACAGCAGCGACTTCACAATGTAGATTTTTGGGCGGGGGGAATATTTGGTGTGTTCCTCATCAGCTTAATTCTGGTGCAGTTTACGTTGTAAGTTTTAAAGGGATGGAAAATGAAGCCTGAACATAAGGATATAATGAAGGCGCGAAAGCGCAATATACGTCTGACGGTGGCCTATGACGGCACCAACTATAACGGCTTTCAGCGACAGAAGCCTCCTGCTGTTGCGGTGCAGAATATTTTGGAGGACAGGCTCCAGAAGGTGTTTGGTGATACGGTGGAGCTGGCAGCTTCAGGTCGTACCGACGCTGGAGTCCATGCCAGAGGGCAGGTAGTGAACTTTTTTACTGATGGCTCTATTCCAGTGGATAGGGTGCCGCGGGCGGTAAACAGTATTCTTCCACCGGATATCGTGGTTTTGGATGCAGCAGAGGCGGACAGGGAATTTAGTGCCCGCCACAGTGCTGTGAGCAAAATATATAAATATCGCATTTTACAGGGGGATATTCCTGATCCCTTTGAGCGAAACTACAGCTGGAACATAAGGAAGGAGCTTGATGTGGAGTCTATGAAGGCCTGTCTGGAGCTAATCAAGGGAGAGCATGATTTTAGCGCCTTTAGGGCAACAGGTGGCCCTCCGGTCAGCCCAGTGAGAAATATTTACGAGGCCGCTCTGGAGATTCAGCAGGGGGGACGTATAGTGGAGCTTACCTTCCATGCCAACGGCTTCCTGTATCATATGGTACGGAATATTGTTGGGACCATAGGCAATGTGGGGCTTGGTTGGAAGTCTGTGGAGGACTTTAAGAGGATAATGGACTCCTTGGACAGGACTCAGGCCGGGGCCACAGCACCAGCTCAGGGACTATATCTCGAAAAAGTATTTTATTCCCCAAATTAATTAGTTTTCTATAATGTAGGTATTTAGTACCATATAAATTTATGCTATAATATTCACGGAGAAGATATTATTCCTTTATCTTATGCTATTTTTTTACAAATGTTTAGTTGTTGCAATGTTGCAAAAGGCTGTTTGGATATGTGATATTGTTGTATGGGGTGACTTTTTGAGAAATGGGGGGATGGCGTAGATGAGAGGGGATTTATCGCAGGATATATTTGTCAGGCCGGATGTGGTTTTAAAGCTGGGGCAACAGCTGAATATTTCCTTGCCGGACGACGAAAGAGCTTTGTTCAGCAAGCTGGAGAATATAGGTGATGGAGAGCTGGTTCTGACGGTGCCGGTGGACGAGGATAAATGTCCTGCAAGAATTTCTCCGGGAACGAGCTTTACATGCGACTTTTTCGATGGATGCTGCTACTATAAATTTGCTGTGGGGTTTCAGCGCAGGGTAATTGAAAATATTCCCGTGTGGTATACTGATAAGCCTGTTAAGGTGCAGAAAATACAGCATAGAGAATTTGTTCGTATAAGGTTTGATAACCCATTGGTGGTCAGGCTGCTGGATGACAATGAGGACGCGGAGGAAATGATTTTCACCACCAGCGTGGATTTAAGCGGTGGAGGCATTTGCTTTCTGCTGGACAGACCTTTGGATATTGGGAAAAAAATAACAGTGGAAATTAGTGAAATCCCGGGGATAGGATTGTTCAACCATATTGCCACTGTGGTAAGGTACACTGAGCTTGATGAAAATCCGGAGGAAAGAAAATTCCATATTGGGGCACAGTTTACCAATATAGATTCCAAAATTCAGGATAAAATTATCAATTATATTTTTGACTTACAGAGGAAAGCACCCCCAAAATGTATAAAATATTAATGGATAATAAAGGAGCCAGTCGCATATCAGTGACCGGCTCCTCGTTTTTTAGTATTACATATTGTGCTGTCTAATGGTTTTTAAATCAATTGCTGAGTCCAGCTTACGTTGAATGTCATCCAGCATCCTGTCCAGCTGCTTCATCTCATCCTTAAGAATATGGACATCCAATAGACTGTTGTGTATCTGCTCTCCCAAAGCATAGTAGTCTTCAAAGTTCATAAACATCCCCCTACAATATCCCGTATAGGAAAATTATATCACATAATACAAATCGTGCAAAACTCTCTTTTCCTTAAGAATGGAAAAATTTGAACAACTGAGTTATAATATACATTAGGGTAATTATGCCTGTATTTTACAGGTTTTTCGATAGTTTTACATTCACGGGTGGTGAAAGAATGAACTCTCTTTTACGGGTTGGAATTGATGTTGGCTCCACCACTATTAAAGTAGTAGTTCTCAACAAGGAAAGAGAATTGGTGTACCAGAAATATGCTCGTCATTTTTCCGAAATCAATTCTGTTTTGAAAGAAAACCTTCATGCTTTAAGCAAGGTCATTGAAAACAAAAAGTTTTCCCTGGCCCTTACTGGTTCAGCCGGAATGGGTATTGCTGAACGTATAGGTCTGCCCTTCGTTCAGGAGGTTATTGCCTGTGCGTCTGCTGTTAAGTCCCTGATACCACATACGGATACGGTTGTGGAGCTGGGGGGCGAGGATGCAAAGGTAACCTATTTCGGTGAGGCTCCTGAGCAGCGTATGAATGGTGTTTGTGCTGGTGGAACAGGTTCTTTTATTGATCAGATGGCATCCCTTTTGTCCACTGATGCCCAAGGTCTTAATGCACTGGCTGAGAAGGGCAAGCAGATTTATACCATTGCTTCACGGTGTGGTGTGTTTGCCAAGACGGATATTCAGGCTCTTATGAATGATGGTGCGTCCAAGGCGGATATAGCACTGTCCATCTTTCAGGCTGTGGTAAACCAGACCATCAGTAATTTGGCACAGGGGCGTCCTATTGGTGGCAATGTGGCATTTTTGGGCGGTCCACTGCATTTTTTGCCGGAGCTGAAAAGACGCTTTATTGAAACCTTGAAGCTGGCTCCTGAAAACGTAGTCAAGGTGGATGATGGTAATTACTTTGTTGCCGTAGGGGCGGCCATGAGTGAGGAGGCACGTCCTGTTGAGCTTGGTGAGCTTAAGGAAAGTATAAAAAAGGCCGAGGAGGTTATGGCCTCTGAAAGCCGTAAGGCGGATTTTGTCCTGTTTGAGGATAAGCAGGCTTATGAGGAATTTAAGGCCCGTCATGACAGAGACAAGGTGCCGAAGGCTGATATGTCCAGCTATCATGGACCTATCTATGTGGGCATAGATGCCGGCTCTACCACCACCAAGCTGGCGGCAATAGGCAGCAACAAGGAGCTGCTGTATACATCTTATGGCAGTAACCATGGTTCACCATTGAATACTGTGGTAGATGAGATGAAAGAGCTGTATGCTGCCATGAATGATGATAACTATATTGCTTCAGTAACCACCACTGGCTATGGTGAGGCAATTGTTAAGGCAGCTCTTCACGCGGATAATGGTGAGGTGGAAACCTTTGCCCATCTGAGAGCAGCCCAGGAATTCTGCCCTGATGTATCCTTTGTATTGGATATAGGCGGTCAGGATATGAAGTGCTTCTATGTCAATAAGGGAAGTATTGGCAGCATTACTCTTAATGAGGCCTGCTCCGCAGGGTGCGGCTCTTTTATAGAAAACTTTGCCCAAAGTCTTAAGCTCACAGCCGGAGAATTTGCGGCCAAGGCATTGGAGTCCAAGGCTCCCGTTGATTTAGGCACAAGATGTACGGTATTTATGAATTCCAAGGTAAAGCAGGCCCAGAAGGATGGTGCCGCTGTGGGAGATATTTCTGCGGGCATTGCTTTATCAGTTATAAAAAATGCATTATTTAAGGTAATGCAGCTGAAAGATGTAAGCTCCCTTGGGGAGAATATTGTGGTTCAGGGAGGTACCTTTTACAACGATGCAGTTCTTCGTTCCATGGAGCTGCTGTTGGAGCGTAATGTAATCAGACCGGATATTGCGGGGCTTATGGGAGCTTATGGGGCAGCCATTCTTTCGTTGGAGTCCGGTACCAAGCACTCCTCGATTTTGCCACTTGATGAGCTGGAGACTTTTACCGTAAAGAGCAATTCCTTCCGTTGCCAGGGCTGTGGAAATTCCTGTCAGGTTACGGTGCAGATTTTCCCGGATGGTGGAAGATATTTCACTGGCAATCGCTGTGAGCGGGGAGCTGGCAAGGAGAAGAAGGAGCGCAAGGCGGCCAATATTTATCAGTTCAAATATGATCGCCTGTTTAATCATTATCAGCCATTGAAGGAGGCCAAGCGAGGGAAAATCGGTATTCCAAGGGCTCTCAACATGTATGAGGATTATCCGTTCTGGTTTACCTTCTTTACGGACCTTGGCTATGAGGTGGTGCTTTCAAGCGAATCCTCCGCCCAGCTGTATTACAGTGGTATGGCCACGGTTCCTTCAGATTCGCTGTGCTACCCGGCTAAGCTGGTTCATGGTCATATTATGGATTTGGTGGAGCGGGGCATTGATAAGATATTCTATCCATGCTTGCCATATAATATGACTGATGATATGCACCCATCAGACAATCACTTCAACTGTCCGGTGGTGGCTTCATACGCGGAAAATATCCGTGGCAACATGGATATTTTACAGGAAAAGAATGTAGATTTTTTGGAACCCTTCTTGCCAATTAACGATAAGAAAAAGATGGTAAAGCGGCTGAACGAGGAGCTGGGAAAGCGTGAGGGACTGAAAAAGTCAGATATTTCCAAAGCTGTGGAAAAGGCCTACGCTGAACTGGAAGCCTATCGTGAGGAGGTGCGCCAGAAGGGCGTCGAAATCCTGCGGGAGGCAGAGGCCAAGGGGCAGCATGTCATTTTATTGGCAGGCCGTCCATATCACGTGGATCCTGAGATAAATCACGGTATACCGGAAATGATTCAAAGCTATGATTTGCCAATTATTTCCGAGGATGCTGTTTATCATTTACCAGTTAAGTCCGAGCCATTGAAGATTGTAAATCAGTGGAGCTATCATGCAAGACTGTACCATGCGGCTCATTATGTGGCAGAGCATGAAAATGTAACATTGATTCAGTTCAGTTCCTTTGGCTGTGGCCTGGATGCTTTGACCACCGGTCAGGTTAAATCTATTTTGGAGGATCATGAGCGTATTTATACCATGATCAAGCTGGACGATGTAAGTAATTTGGGAGCTGCCCGTATCAGGCTCCGTTCCCTCATTGCGGCACTGGCTCGCAGAAAGCCAGTGGAATATCAGCAGCTGGAGATTTCCGAGAGACCTCGTTTTACGGAGGAATGTAAGGGTACTCATACAATTTTGGCACCTCAGATGGCACCAATACAGTTTGAGCTCTTTGAGTCAGTGCTTAACAAGCACGGCTATAATGTTATAATCCCGGAAATGCCTAGAAGTGCCATTGATGTGGGACTTAAATTCGTGCATAACGATATGTGCTATCCGGCTATTGTGGTTATTGGTCAGCTTATTAACGCAGTTCAGCAGGGTAAGTGTGACCCTAATAATACATCTATTATGCTGTTCCAGACCTGTGGTGCCTGTCGCGCCACAAACTATATAAATGTTTTGAGACAGGCCCTGAAGGATGCGGGGTATCCTCAGATTCCGGTATTTGCATGCTGGGGACTTGAAACAGATGCCTTCCATTTTGACAGGGATAGTCTTATTGATGCCATTAAGGCAGCTGTGTACGGTGATGTGCTTATGAATGTACGGAATCGCACCAAGCCTTATGAGCTGAACATTGGGGACAGTGATAGGCTATATGATACCTGGATGGAACGCTGCAAGGCTGATCTCAATGAGAAGAAGGGCAGCTATAAGCGGTTCTCCAGAAATATCAAGGCTATTATTGATGACTTTGAGGCTGTGCCTATTGATGAAAATATGTGGAAGCCGAAGGTTGGTATTGTAGGTGAGATTCTTGCCAAGTATCATCCTGTGGCCAACAACCATATTGAGCGCCTTCTTTACGAGGAGGGGGCTGAGGTGGTAATGCCTGACTTCGTGGATTTCTTTATGTATTCTGCCTATGATGCAGTGGTTAAGCGGGAGCTGCTGGATGGTAAGCTGAAGAGCAAGCTGATTTCCCAGATGTTTATTCAGCTCATGGAATTTTACCGCCGCCCTGTAAGGAAGGCAATGAAGCACAGCAAGCGTTTCACACCGCCTCATACCATTAAGGAAATTGCCGAAATGGCCAAGGAACACGTTTCTCTTGGTAATATGGCCGGAGAGGGCTGGTTCCTTACAGGAGAAATGGTTAAGCTCATTAAGAATAACGTGCCAAATGTTGTTTGCCTGCAGCCATTTGGTTGTCTGCCAAATCATATTACCGGCAAGGGGGTTATTCACGAGCTGCGCCGTCATTATAAGGGGGCCAATATTTTGGCTATCGACTGTGATGCGGGGGCCAGTGAGGTTAACCAGATGAATCGCATAAAGCTGATGCTGTCTGTGGCCAAGGAAAGGGGACCAAAGGCAGAGTCGGTTTTCAAAAAAGCATAAATAAAAGTGCTGTCCGAAAAAGGGAAAAATGTACCTTTTTCAGACAGCATTTTGAATGTTCGAGGTAATAAATGAAAAAGAAATACAAGGCTACAGTGGCACTGGCTATAAGCGTATTGGGGGCGGGGGCTACCATGTCCTGGCCTGCAAGCTATGGCTTTTGGGGCGGCATGCTCCACAATGGCTTTTTGGCAGCGACCATAGGCGGTATGGCTGATTGGTTTGCTGTGACGGCCATTTTCAGAAAACCACTGGGCATTTCGTATAAAACTGAAATTATTATCAGAAACCGTCAGCGTATGATGGATGCTCTGGTGGAATTTGTGGGTCATGATCTCCTCAGCACTGAAAATGTCATGAAGTTTGTTGACAAGCAGAATGTGGCTGGACTGCTGGCCCGGTACATCGATATTCAGGGGAAGGACCGTCTGTCTTCCTTGGCCGAGGAGATTACCAATGTGGTGTTCAGGGATATGGATGCCCCGACTATGACAAAGAAGATGGCTCCTTTTATTAAGGAGGCGGTGGACAATAAAATCCTTCCTGCTATCTCCGATGATATATTGGATCGCCTTTCCTCCAGGGAAATAACTGATATTATTCTTAAAGGGTTGCTAAATGCCGGGGAGGACTTGCTCCAAGAGGAAGCCATACTTTCTATTTTGAAAGAAAATGTGGGAGAGTTTCTCAAAAAATATGAGGGAGACGGTATGGGACGCGGCTTTGTCATGGGCCTTATGGGACTGGACAAGGAAAAGGTCAGTGGCTTGCTGGTGAAAAAAGCTCAAAGCTGGATGGATTCTGTAAAAACAGATGAGGAAAAATGGGCTGAGGTTTCCCGGTGGCTTTTGGTACGAATGCAGATGCTGTGCCAAAATCAAAGGTTAAAGGACAATTTGGAGAGAAAGCTTCGGGAATTTTCCTCAGAAGAAAAAATAGAAGTCATGGTGAGAAAATATCTCGATGGTGTTATCTCCAATAATGAAATGGGGGACAAGGTTCACAGGGCTGCCCGGGATTTTTTGGAGAAGTTCGTTGAAAATGACGAGTGGAAAGAAAAGGTGGATGGTGTCATAAAAGGGTGGATGGCAAGAGAGCTGGAGACTCATCATAATACCATTACCAATATGATAGAAGAACGTCTTAATGGACTTTCCGATGAAGAGCTGGTGGAATTTACCGAGGAAAAGGTGGCAGATGATCTGCAAATGATTCGGATAAATGGCTCTGTGGTGGGCTCCCTGGCGGGCATGGCGTTGTATATTTTAGTTTATTTGGCAGGGCAGGTGATTCATCCATGATATGGCATAGCTGGAACAAGGCCGATAAAACCCTGTTGGGGGCGGCGGTAATATTCCTTTTTACTTTGTGCCTTCATATAGAATATCCTGATAACCTGTTTGCCAAGGGCTTGCTGTTTTGTGCAGAGGCGGCTCTGGTGGGGGGCATTGCCGACTGGTTTGCTGTTACGGCATTGTTTAAAAAACCGCTGGGCTTCCCATATCATACAGCTATACTGCCAAGACGGCGGGAGGCTTTTGTGGAAGCTACGGGGAAAATGCTGCAAAAGGAATTTTTCTCAAAAAAGAAGCTTTTGCATAAGGCAAAATCCATTGATTATTCAGCAAAAATAAGTGAGTGGCTGTCAACAGAGGTTAATCGTGACGAAGCGGCCAAATGGCTTCAGGCATTTTTGGCAGATAATGTCAACGGTCTCAAGATAATGGCGGCAAATAAGCTGGATGGATGGTTGAACAGTCCGGCTATGGCTGATAAACTGATGGATGAATTAAGTAATGGTACACAAAACAGTGATGTCCTGGAAAGATTGGCGGATGAATTTATTAAAGGCACGGGACGTTACGTATCACAGGATAGCTTCAAGGACAATTTAGCGGAATTTTTGAACTCATACATAGAGGGGAAGCTGAATAGTCCTATGGCCAAGATGATGATGGCAGGTGCCCAGAATTCCAATCTGGTTAATGTGGAGGAAGCAGCAGAGCTCACACAACAACAGGCAGTAAAGCTTCTGGAAAAGCTGGCAACTCCTGAAAGCCATGAGAGACAAGCTGTTTTATCATCATTGACGGATATAGTAAAAAAGACCCTACAAAATTTTGAATTGAAGCAGGAATTTTCCAATATGTGGTCGAATCTTAGCGTAGAGACTTTTTATGTAAGAAATTCTATGTCCAAAATTGATTTTGCCGGGGGTAATGAAGCAGGCAAATTCATGTATTGGTTGGCAAGAGTATTGGTGGATACCTTCTGGAAGCTTTTGGATAAAGATACCAGTATGAAGGGATATATTAACGAAACGGTGTATGGAATCACTGGGCGAGGTGCCCTTCAGGCACAGGAGATGCTGGGGGATATTACAAAGGATGTACTGGGAAGCCTTACAGATGACCAGATGAACCATCTGATTTATGACAAGGCGGAGCCTGATTTGTTATGGATTAGGATGAATGGATCTATTGTTGGTGCGATAATAGGCTTGTGTATCTACTCAATTTCATGTATTTTAATAGAGTAAGTCTTGCTTAAAAAGCAATATAAAGGAAAAAAGGGGCGATTTAGGGAATGAAATCAAAACTTATTTTATGCCAAGTATTGAGTGCAGCCATCGGTTGTATTGTTGGCTCACTGCTTGGTGGAGCTCTTGGCGTTATCACTGGCATTGTGGTTGCCGCAGGCATCGGTGCAGCTGGCGTTAATGTAATTATGAAAGGGGAGGAGACTGTAGCTCCAAAGCCTGCTCTTAAACCAGCAACCAGAATAGCTAGGGAAAGCGTGGCTCCGGTTCGGGCAGACAAGTCAAATATCGATTTATTGGGGATTTCTGAGGAAATGGCCTATGCCTCTCAGCAGTTATTGTGGGGTATTGGACAGTTCAGAGGAACCTTGGATAAATTGGATAAATTGGCATTATCCATCAGCTCCAAGAGTCAGGGAAATGCCAGCAGTCTGGAGGAGGCTTCTGCCAGTGTAATGGAAATTGCCGGTTCCGCACATAATGTGTCTGAGACGGC
This sequence comes from Anaerovibrio lipolyticus, assembly GCA_002372665.1. Classification (GTDB taxonomy): domain Bacteria; phylum Bacillota; class Negativicutes; order Selenomonadales; family Selenomonadaceae; genus Anaerovibrio; species Anaerovibrio lipolyticus_C. The sequence goes on along the minus strand of DFHJ01000122.1, from coordinate 5,266 downwards.
TACCTCCAGCCTGGAACAATGCAAGGAATCTTCTACCCTGGCAGAAAAATACCGTGTTGCCATAGATGAGGTGAGCAAGGCCATCAACAATGTCGGTGAGGTAGTGCAGTCTGCGGTGGCCGATATTGATGAGCTTAATGTAGCTTCTGAAAAGATTGAGAATTTCGTAGAAAAGATTCGTGGTATTTCCAGTCAGACCAATTTGCTGGCGTTGAATGCGGCTATTGAGGCTGCCCGTGCCGGTGAGCATGGCAAGGGCTTTGCTGTAGTAGCGGAGGAAGTAAGGAAGCTGGCGGCTGAAAGTGAAGAAACCTCCAAGGAAATTGAGGAAATTGTTAGGGAAATTACCGGTACTACCTCCGATGTCACAAAGAGTATGCGTGAAGGCTCTGAGCGGCTGACCAGTGTAGAAGACATGGCAGCAGATTCTTCCGCGGCTATGGGTGAGATGGTAAATAATATTCGTACCATTGAAAATGTGGTAAGCAGTCTCAGCGATATGTCCAACAAGCAGTGTGCTACCACAGATGAAATGGCCAAGGTTATTGAAAGTATTGGTCAGGCTACTGTGGATATTGCGGGCAATACCCAGGAGACCAGCTCCTCTGTCAGCCATCAGCTGGCCAGTCTGGATGAAATTGGCGAATATGCCAAGTCCCTGTTGGCGGTTAGTGACAACTTGCAGCGGGTAGCTGTACAGTTCAAGGATAAGGACGAGATTATTTTTGCAGTAAATCCGTTTACGGCACCGGAAAAAATACGGGCAAGCCATATGCCAATTTTGGCTGAGGTAGCCAAAAAAATCGGCATGAAGGCCAGAACTATTATTGTAAATGACTATGAGGCTTTGGGCAATGCTCTGAAGAATAATTTGGCTGATGTGGGTTGGTTTTCTCCAGCGGCCTATGTATCTGCCAAGAATATTGCCAATATTACTCCTTTGGTTACACCAAAGGTTAATAATGCCACCAACTACACAGGTTACATTATTACCAAGAAGGGCAGCGGTATTAAGACCTTGAACGATTTGCAGGGTAAGTCCTTCGGCTTTGTTGATAAGAAATCTGCTTCTGGTTATGTATATCCAAAGGCCGCTCTTATTGAAAACGGTAAGAATCCGGATACCTTCTTTGGTTCTACCCGGTTCATGGGTAGCCACAACAAGGTTATTGAGGCTGTACTGAATGGCGTAATTGATGCTGGTGCTACCTATTCTGAGGCCTTCGAGCAGGCCGGAGCCAATGCTGCCAACAATCTTGATATTATCTTCATGACGGATCCTATTCCAAAGGATGCCATTGCCGCCGGTCCTGGCGTAGCACCTGAGCTTGTTAAGAATCTGACTCAGGCCTTCGAGCATATGACTGACAGTGATGCTGCTGTGGGCAGTATTATGAAGGGTGTTAAGATCAATGGATTCGTAGAGGCCAAGGATGGGGATTACGACGTAGTAAGAAAGGCTGCAGCTCATAGCTAATATCTAAAACGTAATTTAAAAGGGATACAACTAAAGCATTGTGGTGCTTGGGTTGTATCCCTTTTTTAGTAGTTATTATGTCAAAGTATAAATTTAAAGGCTTTGCCAGGGGTCAAATACTTTATAAGCAGCTTCTCATCATTTGACAGTGAAGCCACGATGTTTACACGATGGTCTGGCGGTAAAAATTCCTTGATGATTTGCAGTTCACCCTGATATCGTCCGTAGTTTTCATTATCCAATGTAATATAGCCCGCATTTCTTGGACCGCAATTATCTGGCTTTACGGAAATGGCTGATTCCTTTGCATATCTGCGGCTCTCCTGTGTGCGGATTACATCCCGGGACTCATCAGGACGAGTGGTAAATGGCATCTTTAGCAGTGTTATAATACTCTCATCGATGGTCCAAGGTGCAGGTCGAAGGAGCACAGCATCAGTGTCAGAAAATTTGCCTAAAAGTTCAATTTCCTTATCACTTGGAAGAGAATCACCTGCGAAAACAGAGTCGATACCCATGGCCAACAGGTGGCGCAGGGAAAAATCAAAGCTGGTTTTGCGGTGCAGCTCCAATGTTGGCAGGCCTGCGAATATCGGCGAACGCGGACGGTTATGACTTGGAATAAAGGCACTTACCTTAATGCCATATTCGTGAAGTAACCGGGTCTTTTTGCAAACAAATTCTTCAGAAAGGCCAGTATTTTCTCTAGGAAAGAAATTATGCATGGCTTCAAGCCTTGACATATCAGTGCCGGATTCCTTTAGCCTTTCCAAAAAATCGGCGGTGGCGGTGGAAGCGTTAAGCTGAAGCTTAATGCCCAAATCGTTATTGCTCATGGTAATGATGTCATCAATGGTAAAACCGTCATCAAGACGCAGGGTTTCAATACCAAGCTGGGCAAAATCATTGAGAGAAAAGCCAGCAATTCCTAAAACTTTCATCGCTGCAGGTGATATGTCGGAGATGACCTCCATGCCGCATTCTTTGGCGACTGAAAGGATTTCCTTAAGCTCAGCCTTCAAAGCTTCGGTATCTGCCTCGGGAATGTGCAGAGAAGTAAAAATACGCTTGATGCCAGCATTGGCAGCTGTTCTGATTAATTCAAGGTTTTCATCCAAGCTGTTATCAAGTCCAAGATAAACTGAAATACCATTACTCATATTATTCCACTTCCTCCTCAGGATCATCAAAGCCTATAATCCAGGTGGCAATAAAGCCAGCTATATAAGCAACAATAAGCCCCATAAGATATACGGGTATGTTATTGGTAGTGGCAGCCAGGGGTAAACCGGAAATTCCCATAGCAGAGGCACCTACCACAAATGAAGCCTGAACGGCACCGCCAAAAGCACCGCCAATACAGGCACCAATAAACGGCTTGCCTAAAGGCAGGGTTACACCGTAAATAAGTGGTTCCCCAACTCCCATTATACCAACTGGAAGAGCAGAAAGGATGGTTTTTTTAAGAAATTTGTTTTTAGTTTTTACATAAACGGCAAGGGATGCACCAATTTGACCAGCACCAGCCATAGCCAATATTGGCAGAAGGATGGTAACACCATATTCAGACAGCAGCTGGGCATGGATAGGTGTCATGGTCTGATGTACCCCCAGCATAACCAATGGCAACCATATACCACCCAGAACAAAACCGGTAAACATTCCCCCATGCTGGATGGCAGCAGTCGCGGCATTGCCAATGAATTCAGCAATCACTTGTCCTATAGGCTGTAACAGGAAAATTGCAGCCAAGCCACCGATAAGGAGGACCAAAAGTGGTGTTAGAAATAGGCTGAACATTTCAGGAATGACCCTTTTAAGATATTTTTCAAGAAGGGCTCCAAGAATTGCCACCATAAGAACTGCAATAATACCACCACGTCCGGGAACCAGATCGGTACCCATAAGATTTATGTTTGCAAGATTAGGGTGACAGAGTACGATGGCAAGAATGGCACCCATAGTAGGAGAGCCACCAAATTCCTTGGCGGCATTATGCCCCACCAAAATATTAAGTCCAAAGAAAATGGCATTACTCATAACCGTAAGAAGCTGAATAATGGGCCAGCTGGTCAATTCAGGATTTACTTTAAAAGAGATTCCCAATATACCGGTGAGGAGACCACAGGCAATAAACCCTGGAATCATGGGAATAAAAATACTGGCAATGCGCTTGGTCATCAGCTTTAAAGGAGTGGCATTTTTAGCACGAATCTGGGCGTGGAGTTCCTTGCCGTCGCCAATTACAGGCTGGTGTGTTGTTTCTTTTGATATGGTGCTTTCACCGTGGCTGGAATCAGTATTTTCCATTATAATCGCAAACTCCCCATATACATTATCAGCTCGGCCCGGGCCTAAAATGATTTGCAGCTCATCCTCATTAAGGTTTGTGCCCATAACTCCTTTGATTTTTTTTATGGCATCGATATCGGCCTTGTCATAATCGTTTAATTTCAGGCGAAGTCTGGTCATGCAGTGGGTAAACACAGCAATATTATTTTTTTCTCCTACCAAGGAATATATCTTTTCGGCAATATCTTTATAATCCATTTTATACCTCACAAAACTCTGATTTATTTATTTGGTTATATTTTTAATAGCTCTGCCAATGTAGCCATCTGCTTCCTCAAGAAGCTTTTTGGAATTTTCAATCGCTTCGCCGGAAATAATGTGAAAAATTGCCAGCTTGGCCTTTCCCTTGGCATTATTCAGGGCTTTAACGGCAGTTTCACGATCGCAGTCGGTGACATCCATAACAATACGGGTAGCCCTCTCAGTGAGCTTTTGGTTTGATGCCTTTACATCAACCATTAAGTGACCGTACACCTTGCCTAATTTTATCATTGTACCGGTGGATAACATATTTAGGACCATTTTTTGAGCGGTGCCGGCTTTAAGACGAGTGGAGCCTGTAATCACCTCAGGCCCGGGTTGCACCACGATAGCATAGTCTGCCACTTTTTCCATAGGAGAATCAGGGCTGCAGGTGAGAGATACAGCAGTGGCTCCAATTTCTTTTGCGTAATTAACAGCAGATAAGGTGTATGGTGTGCGTCCTGAAGCGGCAATTCCCACGAGTACATCTTTATTGCAGAAGCAGTATTCGTTCAAATCACCACGGGATAGCTCAGGGGAATCCTCAGCACCCTCCACGGCCTTGAAAATGGCTGGAGTTCCGCCAGCGATTATTCCGATAACAAGCCCAGGTGCAGTGCCGAAGGTAGGGGGACATTCCACAGCATCCAGTATGCCAAGGCGCCCTGAGGTGCCGGCACCTATATAAAAAAGACGGCCTCCCTTTTTGAGCTTTTCTGCAATAATATCAATCACCCTTCCTATTGTAGGAAGTACAGGTTCAATGGCACAAGCTACTTTTTTATCTTCAGCATTAATGGTTTTCAGCATATCCAAGGTGGACAGTTCATCAATATTTTTGGTGGCAGGATTCGCCTGCTCGGTTGCAATTTGGGATAAATTAATCATTAACAGTAATTCCTCCGTTTTGTACCATAAAAGGCACATACCATTATACTATTTTAGGTTAAGGAAATGATAGCAATTTTTAGCATAATTATGGGCAAAAAATAAAAATAGAAATAAAGTGTTGACAATGAGAACAGAAACGTGTAGTATAGGACAAGTCGTCACCCGATGCACAGGAATGGATAGCAGAAGGTGAAAATAGCAAAATGACTTAATTTTCAAAGCTTGAAAATAATTTCAAAAAAGTTATTGACAAGAATGAGAAAAAAGGTTATATTGTAAAAGCTGACTCACGAAGCAAAAGCT
>DFHJ01000121.1:11314-16552 GCA_002372665.1 Anaerovibrio lipolyticus | reverse complement strand
CAGCTTGGCAATGGCATCAATATCCGGAATATCAGAGTTTGGATTGCCCAGGGTCTCAATGTAGATGGCCTTGGTATTATCCTGAATAGCCCCTTCAATTTCCTTTAAGTTATGAGCATCCACAAAGGTGGTCTCAATACCGTAAAGTGGCAGAGTATGGGCCAACAGGTTTGCAGAACCGCCGTAAATGGTCTTCTGGGCTACAATATGCTCACCAGCCTTTGCCAAAGCCTGAATAGTATAGGTAATAGCTGCTGCGCCGGAAGCCAGTGCCAAACCTGCTACACCACCCTCAAGTGCTGCGATTCTTTCCTCAAAAACGCCCTGGGTGGAGTTTGTCAGACGCCCATATATATTTCCTGCATCCGCAAGACCGAAGCGGTCAGCTGCGTGCTGGGAATTGCGGAATACATAAGAGGTAGTTGCGTAAATTGGCACTGCTCTTGCATCAGATGCCGGATCCGGGTTCTCCTGACCTACGTGAAGCTGAAGTGTTTCAAATTTGTAGTTGCTCATAATAATTTCTCCTTTTGCTATAAAATTTTGAAATAATTTCTTATTTAACTGAATGAAGCGAAATCTGAGCCAGAAATAAAAAACCGGGGCTTTATCCAAGCTCCCGGGCAAATGGCAACACAATCAGCTGCAACTCAAAGAAGACGAATGCAACTGGCCATAATTACATGCCCGGGAGTTACACATTCGACAAACCCATACTGCTGTCTTACAAGTGTTGTTTACTCCATACATAGTATTCATCTCCTTTCTTGAATCCTTAACGTTGTTTGCTCAATTTCGATGTCTATATATTAAACCTATATGCCTACTATGTCAATAGGTAAAATAAAAAATTATTTAAAATTCATTTTGTATTTGAAAATGCCATTTACCTTGGGGTAAAATAGGTCAAAAGGAGGTTATCTTATGATTTCAACAAAAGGAAGATATGCCGTTCGCTTTATGATAGACATGGCCCAGCAGCCTGATGACAAACCAGTTACCCTTGATGATGTTGCCCAGCGCCAGGAGATTTCCAAGAAATATATGGAACGTGTGGTAAAAATGCTGGTCAGTGCCGGACTGGTAAAGGGAACCAGTGGCAAGGGTGGTGGTTACCGTCTTCTGCGCAAGCCTGAGGAATATAACGTAATGGAAATCCTTCAGGTCACCGAAGGCCGTCTTACCTCTGTTGCCTGTCTGCAGGAAGGCGCTGAGGAATGCCCACGGCACGAGAAATGTCTCACCCTACCAATGTGGAAGCTCTTTGATGAAATGGTAAAGGACTTCTTCACCAACATCACCATTGCTGACCTTCTTAAGGGTCACGAGCAAAACTCATAAGCAAAAAGAGAAGCAGAAATCACTCATATGCGGTTTCTGCTTTTAAATTTATATTTTAATTTACTTCGTTACAATGGGCACAATTATGTTATAATACTATAGCGAAAAAGGAGGGTTTTATTTGAATGATTTAACAATTCGCCAAAAACTATATATGGTATTTGGATTGTTGCTGATTATTATCACCGCAACCAACCTCTTTTCCGGGTATAGTTTGAACAGTATTAATAATGGTGCCATGAGAATCGCCACAGAGCATCTTAATGGTGTTATGGCCGCGTCCAACAGCAACCAGACCTTGACAGACTACCGTCAGGGTGAATACAGCGTTTTCACCGCAACTACTCTGCCAAATAGGATTTATGCCATACAGCAGACTAAAAAGCTCGGTGATCAGCTGGACATTGCCTTTAAGGACATCGAGCCAACACTTACCGGGGATAATGCCTCACTTTTCCAGACTATAGTCAGCAATTGGCAGACCTATAGGAAGAACTCTGAGGTTATGATCAATCTTATCTCAGAAGGTAAACACGCTGAAGCAGCTGTTATGCTTGATAAATCAAAACAGGACTATCAGGTTATCAGCAACGACCTTACAAGGCTTCTGGATGCACAAAAGGATTTTATCCATGCTGAAACAGCAGATGCAGAAGCAAAATATGCTGTTACCAGAAATACTTTAATTTTCACCTTTGTTATAATCCTTGTTCTGTCCGCATTTATGGGCTGGTATCTCAGCTCCACTATTCAAAAATCCATCACCTATCTTATGAATATCTCCAAGGAGATTGCCGGTGGTAATCTTACAGTGGATGTTTCCGCCAAAACCAACGATGAATTCGGTGAACTGACAAATTCCTATAAGGACACAGTTCACAATCTCCGTACGCTTATCGGACATATTCATAAAACAGCACAGGACGTTTCCGGTTTTGCCAAGCAGCTTACGGAAAATGCCGAACAGTCTGCCCAGGCAACCAATCAGGTAGCTATGTCCATCACCAATGTAGCCTCCAATGCCAACATGCAGGAAACTGCCGTAAGCAATTCATCCAATGATATAAACCTTCTGGCTGAAAATCTTAAGGGTTTTGCAAATAAGGCTTCTGCTTCCAACGAAGCTGCCCACAATGTGCAGGATATTGCAAGTCATGGTGCAGAGTCCATTGCCGATGCTGTTCGTCAGATGGAAGAAATCTCTGAGGCAGTTATCAAATCCGCTGAGGTTATTAAGCAGCTGGCTGAACGCTCCAACGAAATTGGCACTATCAGTGACACCATTTCAAATATTGCATCCCAGACCAATCTGCTGGCCTTAAACGCTGCCATCGAGGCTGCCCGTGCCGGTGAAGCAGGCCGTGGTTTCGCGGTAGTTGCTGAAGAAGTACGCAAACTGGCTGAAGAATCCAACACCGCTGCCCTGCGTATTGCAGATCTGATTTCCGATATTCAGCAGGATACCGACCAAGCTGTTAATCGCATGAATCAGGGCACTGAAGTTGTAAAGGCTGGTCAGGAGGTTGTCACCAACGCCGGCGATGCTTTCAATCAGATTGTTACCGCTGTAAAGAACCTGGCTGAGCATTCCCGTGATATTCTTAACGAGGCCACCAGCTCCTCATCAAACGCTGCCAATCTGGTTAGCAACATGGCAGCACTGGAGAAGACCGGCAGGGAAGTGGCCACCGAAACTGAATCCGTATCTGCAGCTACCGAAGAGCAGGCAGCCTCCATGGACGAAATTGCCAACGCCAGCCGTAAAATGGCGGAGCTCTCTGTTGACCTGCAGAATGCTACTGACAAATTTAAGATTTAATTGTCAAAAGGAGAGAAAAATAAGTGAAAAAATTAATAGCTTTCGCATCACTTTTGCTTCTTGTAGCAGCCTTTTTGGTTAGCGGATGTGGTTCTGATAACGTATCCAACAAGAAAGTTGCTATTAGCTTTGCCAATTCATCTGCCAGCTGGCAGAAAAACGGCAACAGTGTAAAAGAAGCCCTCGAAAATGAGGGTTTTCACGTTGATTTGCAGTTTGCCGACACAGATGAACAGCAGATTGAACAGATAAAGAAAATGATTCAGGATCATCCTGGCTGTCTTGTTATTGGTGCAGTAAATGGTGAAAAGCTCACTGAGATATTAAAAGACGCAAAAACAGAAAATATTCCTGTTATTGCCTATGACCGCCTGATTATGAATACTGATGCGCTTTCCTACTATGCTTCCTTCGATAATGAGGCTGTAGGTAAGGCCATGAGTGAATATTTGGTGGCAGCCCTTAACCTTAAGTCCGGGGCTGGACCTTACAATATTGAGGTATTTGCCGGAGATCCAAAGGATAACAATGCACACATGTTCTTCACAGGTTCCATGGAAGTCCTGAAGCCATATTTTGATAATGGGCAACTCGTATGCCGCAGTAATGAAACAAGTTTCGAAAAAGCTGCTACCAAGGACTGGGATGGGAAAAATGCTCAGGCCCGTATGGACAAACTCATCAGTACCTACTATGCTGACGGCAATCTGGCAGCTGTACTCGCTCCAAATGACGGCTGTGCGGCAGGTATCCGTGCATCCTTACAGGCAAATTACCATGGAGCATGGCCACTTATTACTGGACAGGATGCCGAAGCCAGTGCTATTGAAGCTATCCGAGCCGGAACTCAGGCTATTACCATTTATAAGTCATCTGATGACCTTAATGCAAAATGTATCCGTATGATTAAGGCCGTAGTTGAGGGAACTCAGCCTGCAATCAATGACAAAACCACTTATAATAACGGTGTTATGACCGTTCCGGCTTATTTGTGTATTCCGATGATAATTGATAAGGACAATACAAATCTAGTCAAATAAATACGCATTTTATGCAGCAAAAAAGCCTTGACTTATCAATGAGCCAAGGCTTTTAATTTTATCTATGCTATTTTTACCTTACAATCAATCACTGGCAACAGTATTTTCAATGGACACATATTTCAGCATAATATGACCGCTGGTTCTGTTGGTAGCCAATGGTATGTTATGAACATCGCAAAGTCTGAGTAGAGCATTAATATCAGGCTCGTGAGGCTGGGAAGTAAGCGGGTCACGAAGGAAGATTACGTAATCTATCTCACCGGTTGCAACCTTTGCACCAATCTGCTGATCACCGCCAAGAGGACCTGACATCATGGTCTCAACATCTATACCAAACTTTTCCTTGATTCTTGTACCAGTAGTATTGGTAGCAATCAGGTGACATCCCTTCAATAAATCAATATGCTGCTCCACAAATTCCAGCATTTCTTCTTTCTTCTTATCATGAGCAATCAGTGCTATAGTCTGCATTAAAATCGACCTCTTTTCTTTTCCTATTCTTGTACGATATAAAATATACCATCAATGAGTGAAAAAAATCTGTAAATCGTCAGATTTTGTCCCCAACCTTGATTATACATCAGCTACAGCCTATTTAACACCGTTTTTTACTTAATTCATCTTGAAATTCTCAACAGCTTTCAGCATATCCTTGGCCATATCTGCCAATACGCCACTGGAGCTCTCAATCTCACTCATAGTTGCAGTCAACTCCTCACTGGCAGCGGATACACTTTCTGCCTCAGAGGAAACCGAGGAGCTCTTGACAGCCACTGTCTGGATAGCTCCACCAATTGTCTTGGTATTTTCATTCAGTGCATTAACGATATTGTTCATTTCCTGAGACGCTTCCACTACCTTACGAACCATTTCCGCAATCTCATTAAAGCTGGCACCGGAATCCTGTACCACCTTGGTACCAGCTTCCACCCGACCTACACCTTCCTGCATTACAGCCACAGCCTTTTGGCTCTTTTCCTGAATAGATGTAATAAGGCCAGCTATTTCACCGGCAGACTCACTGGACTGCTCAGC
>DFHJ01000121.1:0-11205 GCA_002372665.1 Anaerovibrio lipolyticus | reverse complement strand
GCACGGGCTGCCTCAATAGCTGCATTAAGTGCCAACAAATTAGTCTGGGCAGCAATGGAAGAAATAGTGTCAACAATCTTACCAATGCGATCAGATTCCTCACCCAATTCTGTAATTACAGCTGCTGATTGGGTTACAGAAGTTTGAATCAGCTTCATCTGCTCTACTGCTCCATCAACTGTCTTTGCCTCCGCAACAGCCTTCTCCTGAGTAACCTGAACCACTTCACTTGAATGCTGAATGGTATTTACGAAATTCATCATGTGCTGTCCCAGTGTTTCCACCTGACCATTGGCAGTTTCAATTTCGGTAAACTGCTCCGAACAGTTGCCTGCCACATTTACCATGGAATTGGCCACGGAATTGGAAACCTCTGCTGACTGGCTGGCACTGTCATTAAGCTGCCCGGCGGAATCAGTAACCTGCTGTGCAGTATCCATAACTTTTTTCATCATGTTGCTGATATTTGACTGCAAAGTGCGCATAGCCTGACGCATTTCGCCGATTTCATCGTTAGAATCAAAACGTGCATCATCACCGCTGGCAGTACGGAAATCTCCGGTAGCAAAAACCTTCAGCCTGTCAGTTACGCTAATGATAGGCTGAATAATTTTATTTGCAAATACATAACCTATAAAAATAAACAATATCTGCAGCACTAATACAAAAGCCCCCATCTTCATAAGGCCAGACCACAATGCAGCATTGGCCTCTTCTTCCTGCTGGGCCACCATGGTATCAATATAATCAATCCACACGCCAGTACCCAAAACCCACTGATAAGGAGCAAAAGCCACGGTATAATTACGCTTTGGAAGCGGCGTATCCTCGCCTGGCTTGGCGAACATCAGGTCAGTGAATCCGCCACCATCCTTGCGGCCATTTTTAATCATTTCTTCAATAAAGCGGGTACCATTTGGGTCTACGGAATTTATACGGCTCTTGCCTTCTGTCGGACGCCCCAAGAGAACCACATTAACCCCATCATAGGTGTCAATCCAAAAATAGCCGGCACCATTATCATAGCGCATAGCTCTCACCCGATCTGCAGCCTCTTTTTTTGCCTGCTCCTCGGTAAGAGTTCCGTTCTGCTGAAGGCTGTATACGTAATTTATTACAGAAACAGCACTTTCAGTCTGATCCTTAAGCTGTTTCTCAATATCCTGAGTCAATGTTGCCCTATAGTTTTCCACCTGTCGCTTTGATTCATCTACCATGCTGTATACCATCATTATGCCAATACATAAGGTAGTCAGCAAGGATATGGCAACTACAACAAAAATCACCTTGTTTTTTAATGATATCTTCATTAAACTTCCCCCTCTTGCATTTCCATAGGAATACTCCCCCCTACATCGTAGAATACTCACTATTATATATAATAGTGAGTATTCTACGTTCTACATAAAAATCCTTCTTTTTTATTTATAAATTGTATGATAAATTATTTCAAGAAGCAACTATCCATCAAACTAACCAGCAAATGGCAAGTCAATGTATTAGCCTATAAAAGCAAGAAATTATAAATAATATTTGAAAATTTGTGTAGCTTTATTGTATCAAATTTTATATAATGGTCTTATAAATTTAACATTTTTTACACGGAACTAAATTTTAACAGTGAGGAGAATTAGTGTCATGGAAGATATTAAGGAGGACAGCGGGAAAACGCTGGTTGAACTCACAACAGACAGAATTATTGATTATATCACTTCCAGGCAGCTGAAGCCTGGCGACAAGGTTCCCACCGAAGCAGAGTTTCTTGACAGATTTGCTGTAAGCCGTGGTACTTTGCGGGAGGCATTTAAGGTTTTGATTGCCCGCAACATTCTGGAAAGCCGTCAGGGGGCCGGCACATTTATTTCTGAAAAACAGGGTATTCCTGATGATCCACTAGGGCTTACTTTTATCTATGACGACCAGATGTTGGCACTGGACATGATTGACCTTAGACTGATGATTGAGCCAAAGGCCGCCCAGTTGGCCGCTGTAAATGCTACGGAGGAACAGAAGCAGGCCCTTATTGATATGATGAAGGTCCTTGAGGATCGCATTAGCAAAGGTGAATCCTATGTGGCCGAGGATGGCAAATTTCATCAGCTTATTGCTGAATCCACCGGAAACAGGATTATTGGTAACCTTACCTATATTCTCTTTTCTTCAATTGAAAAAAATATCTCACTTACCCTCAACAACCTCAGTGTATCAAATACACTCTACTATCATCGCCGCATTTTAAAGGCCATTTTGGAAGGTAAGATTTTTGACGCCTATAATGCCATGACAAACCACCTTAGTCTTATTCGTGAATATATGATAAAAGCCGACGAAAACTCACAAAATAAAATAGCGGAGCAAAGCTAAGTTCAAATCTGTATGACTTTTCAAATTCCATTTAATTTCAACAATCTTATATTTGCACAAAATATTATCACCGGCATAGGTTTTATGCCGGTGAATTTCCACTTTCCAGGAGTAAATCCCCACATGGATAGCTGTATCAGCTTTGGTGTGAAAAAATTCAGTAATTTCTCTGCCATAGAGGAACAGGTTATCCTTTTCTATGATGATGGAGATATGAAAGCCCCTAACAAGGGTTTTCTCCTTACCACCAAAGGTATGCACATCCTGGGCTATCCTTGGTTTATTCCCATGGAACGATTAATTGGCAGCAATATACAGCTTACCAAGTCCCAGTTTGGCTTTGATTTGACAATGTATTATCCTGAGGGAGTCTCTCCGGTATCAGATACCTATAAGATATATGTGCCAAACGATATGCTGATTCCTATACTGCGCATGATAATGAAGCAATTAGCATCTGATGACCCTATGGCTCCCATGCTCAAGGAAAGACGTGTAAAAAAATTCTGTACCAGCTGTGGCACCAAGCTGCTTCCAGGCGCGAAATTTTGCCAAAACTGCGGTATCAAGCTGTACGAATAATAAAAACAGTAAAAAATTGAGAGGTCGGCTACAATGATACGCCAACCTCTTTTTTAGTTTGTCTATTTTTATTAACCTATTTGTACCTTCCCCACCAGCTCAGATACATGGCTGAGGTTATGTTTTTCCAGATAGGCGTCGATTCCCTCGGCCACACGTACCACTGCATCAGGGTGAACAAAGTTTTCGGCGCCTACGGCAACGGTGGATGCACCGGCCAACAGGAACTCAATGGCATCCTCAGCAGTGGCAATACCGCCCAGGCCAAGAATAGGGATGTTCACCGCCCGGGCCACCTGATAAACCATGCGTACAGCAATAGGCTTAACTGCAGGGCCTGAAAGCCCCCCGGTTACATTGCCCAAAAGTGGCTTCCAGCTATTGATATCAATAACCATACCCGTAAGGGTATTAATAAGAGCCAAGGCATCTGCACCGGCTTCCTCAACGGCCTTGGCCATAACGGTGATATCAGTAACATTAGGTGACAGCTTTACAATAACAGGCTTGCCGGTATGTGCCTTAACCTCCTTAGTAACAGCAGCAGCCGCCTTAGGATCCGTACCAAAAACGATGCCCCCTTCCTTAACATTTGGGCAGGAAATATTGACCTCAATACCATCAACCCCATCCACATCCAGCTTCTCAGCCATTATGCCATAGTCCTCCACAGAGCTGCCGGAGAAATTGGCAATAAAGACAGTGTTAGGGGCTTCCTTCCGTACCTTTGGAAGAATATCTTTTAAAAATACGTCAATACCGGGATTTTCCAGCCCAATGCAATTAAGCATACCAGATGGAGTTTCCGCAATACGCACCCCTTCATTGCCTGCTCTTGGCAATGGGGTCAGCCCCTTGGAAATAATGGCACCCACCTGATCTAAATCCAGGAAATCGCTGTATTCAACGCCAAAGCCGAAGGTTCCGGAGGCTCCCATCACAGGGGTAGCCATTCTGATACCGGCAAAATCAGTTGCCAATCTTGTTAAATTCATCAGCCAAATACCTCCTCTGCAGCAAATACAGGACCATCACCGCATACCTTCCAGCGCTTGCCGCTCTTGCCCTCAAAGGTACAGCCAAGACACACCCCAAAGCCGCAGGCCATGCGCTTTTCCAAAGAAACCTCACACTCTATGCCCTGTTTAATGGCCAGCTCTGCAATACCCTTCATCATAACAGTAGGGCCGCAAACCTTAATATGCTTAATATCCGGGTATTCCTTCAGTATGTCCGGGATAGCATCAAAGGCAAAGCCCTTACGGCCGTATGAGCCATCATCGGTGGTATATACCAGCTTTTCAGCAAAATTCTCTACGAAATCGCTCCAAAACAGCTCCTTGTGATTGCGTACTCCCAAAAGAATAACAGGCTTAGGGCCATCCAGCTCCTTGCTCAAATGACGGGCAGTATAAATAATAGGTGCAATACCTACGCCACCCCCAATAAGGAGCGTCCTGCCTTCATTTTTAAAGGAAAATCCTTTACCCAAGGGGCCTTCCACACTGATAGGTGCCCCATCATCCAGCTGAGCCAGCTCCTGGGTTCCCTTGCCAGCCTTACGATATATAAGGAGCAACAGGTCCTGCTCTTTGTCCACATCGGCTACACCAAAGGGACGGCGCAGATAGGTGCTGCCCATTTCGTTTTTTATCATAACGAACTGGCCTGGCTTTGCCACAGCTACAATATCAGGACATTCCAGCACCAGGGCATTAACATCGGCAGATAATTCCCAGTTGGAAACGATATTGCCTATCTCCACCATTTTTTTGGTTTCATTCATTTCGCAATCACCTCATTTAACTATTAAACCATATTACCAGCTATTTTGCCACCTTCTATACTTCCTTCCCCTATTTTTCCCATAACATCTTCAAAAATGAATTATCTTAAAAGGAAAGCTGCCCAGTTATGAGCAGCTTTTAAAATGTAAAATAACCTTATTTTAACATTACATTATTTTATTAGAATTTAATGGTTGCACCAACAAGGAAGGTACGCCCCTGAAGTGGATAATAGAATCCTGTATAAGTAGATTTAGGTACCACATAATATACCTGATTGGTAATATTATTAATCTTGAAATAGATATCTACATTATCTGTCGCTTTATAGCTGGTGTTGAAATCCCAAATAGCATAGTGGTTGCGACCATAAGCCGTATCATCAAGACCACTGCCAAAGCGGCCCATAAGGTTGGCCTTCCAACGGTCACAGTTATAATGAACACCCAAACGATACCCATTTGGCTCATAATAAGAAACCTGTTTGTCATCAGTCTTGCTGCTGATATATGAGTAACCAGCCTCATAGGACCAGCGGTCAGACAGCTTGCCATTCAAAGAAATATTTATGCCTTGCTTCTTTTCGTTGGACACATTTTGAACATCAGTCCACCAAGTAGCTGGATTATATACCCATTTAATAGCATTATCAATATTGCTCCAGAAATAATTAACATCCAATACTGCCTTTTCGGAGAATTCATGGGTGATACCAACAGTTTCTACATGACCGGACTCCGGCTTCAGGTTTGGATTACCTCTCATAAAATATGCGTTATCAATATAGAACATATCGTCAGCCGTAGGAGCCTTAAATACCTTACCCCAGGACGCATACAATCTTGTCTGCTTAGTTGGCTGATAGTTTAACGCTGCTTTAGGTGACCAATGGGTGCCAAAGGCATCATGGTGATCCATTCGCAAGCCTGGAATAAAGGTCCACTGGTCATCCAGCTTTATAGTGTCCTGAAGGAACACAGCATAGGTAGTAATATCCTTTCCCTCATATCCGCTCTGTTTATTGGTAGAGGAGCTCTTGCGCCATTCACCACCAGCAACGATTTTGTGGTTGCCTAACTGCCAGCCATTCTGGTATTCCAGGCTATGACTATGGGTATCATACTTTCCCTGATAATCAGTGGACTTATAATTGGCAGAGTAACGAAGGAAGCCTGGTACTGACTGATTTTCCTTAAAATTATAGGTAATGGAGCCATAATTAAAATTATGGTTCTGACGGCGCAATAAAGCATCTTCCTGAATTTCCGCATCCGTTTGTCGATGGGTAAACATAAATCTCAGAGAATCACTATCGGTGAACTTCTTGTCGAGACGTAAATAAAGGCTTTTATTGTTGTAGCCACTATTATTTCGGCGTACATTTTCCCCATTATCACCCTTATACCTAAAATAATCTCTTTCCTGAAGGCCAGCGCCAGCGAACCAGCTCCAGTCACCTTCACTGCCCTGATTACTGAGCTCCAGATTATGAGTGCCAAAGGAACCAATATTCATGTCCAGGGTGGTCTCAGCCTTGCTGCCCTTCTTGGTGATAATATTTACGACACCGCCTACGGCATCACTGCCGTAAAGAGCAGAGCCTGCACCCTTTACTACCTCAATGCGCTCGATGTTCTTTACAGAAGGAATCATGCCCAGACTTACACTAGCTCGTGTCATGGACCCTTGGTCATTATTCAGGCGCTGACCATCAATCATAATTACAACACGCTGGTCACCATTAATGACAACCTCCTGATCACCGTTGGCGTTACCATTGGTAACAACCACACCATTTACATGGGTAAGAGCCTCAGCCACATCGCTATAATGATTATCCTCAATCTGTTCAGCGGTGATAACTGTTACATCAGCTGGGGTGCTCATACGGGATGATGGCATACGCTCCGCCGTAACTACCACATCCACAATATCATCATCCTGGGCCACAGCTTCAACCTGGCACACTGCCGTACCAGAGTACAGCATACCCAAGGCCAAAGAGGCCAACACCATTTTCTTCAAATCCCTTTGCATTACATATTCCTCCTATTACCTCTCAACAGCAGACAGATATTGTTGTGGCTCCAGCTTAAATTTGTCACCATATACCCGATAGGCAATCTCCTGAACCGCAAAAACAAAATCCTGCGAGCAATTATATATATAACCCTCATCTGGCATCAGCAGGGCACCATTTTTTATGGCTTTCATTCCCTGTAGCCCTGGGTCATTGATGTATTCAGACCGGATACGGCTTATATCCACCTCTCCATGATTGTTATAGGAGGGCAGAAACAGATAATCCGGATTTATAGCCACCATTTTTTCCTTGGTCATCACCTGTCCATTTTGGATACCCGCAGCGGCAGCACCATTTATTACCCCTGCCAGCTGACAGGCCTCATCAAAGGCACAGCCCGCACCGCCATAATCCTTCATCAGGGATATGAGCAATACGCTTTTTCGCTCCGATTGAGGAATTTCTGCCACCTTTGACTTGATTTCCCCCAGCTTTTCATCCATCTTCTTTAGCAAAATATCTCCGCGTTGGGATTCCCCCACCGCCTGAGCCAGTAAAGTAATGGTTTCCTTTATATCCTGCAAATTCTTTGGGCCCTTGCAAACCACAACTGGAATTCCAAGATCCCGCAGGGCTGCTACCCTGGACAAATCTCCCCAGTCAGGCTCGATAACCAAATCCGGCTGGAGAGCAGCTATCTCCTCCACAGATGGATATTTAATCTTGGTGGGTACTTGTTTTCCCAGCTCCACCATATTGGAGCTGGATGGGTCGTCCAGCAGGCTGTTAACTGCCACCATGCGCTCCGGCTCCACCAGACCAAGCATCATTTCATCGGTGCTCATGGACATGGTTAATATTCTCTTAGGCTTGGCAGGGATGGTAACGGTAGTTCCCTGAATATCTGTAACGGTATAAGAGTCCGAGGTTGCTGCTTTTTCTCCCTCTGGCTTACAGCCTACCAAAGAAATAAGCACCAGCAATAAAATAAATATATAATTCCATCTGGCAAATTTGCCCATTATAATCTCTCCCAAAGCAATATAAAAACCGCCCCAATGAAAAAAGGACGGCTAAAAAACTCGCTAATCCCCTTCCCATCTCTCGTAGGTCAAACGGTGATTGTTAATTAGGCAGTTCTCCTGGCTCCGGCTCATGGCTCCTCCGCTCCTTCCCAGGTTTCCCCAGTGGCATTACATGCAGATTCGCTCCCCGATACAGTGGCGTGACCGCGCCGGCCTCTAACCGGCTTTTCTATTAAGTCTTGCGACGCCTAACCCTTTATTCTGTTGTTCTAAAATACATTCCCCATGGTATCATCAGATGAATTTATTGTCAATGCAAAATATAATTAACAACTATATCATGTAAAGCATTATTTATTTTGCTACAAAAGTCCTATAACAAAATAAGAGCCATGATACGATGTAAATTCATCTTATCATGACTCATATTTTTAATTATCTGAATTTCTACAATGCAAATTTTCGTTTACGCTTCCAAATCATACCTTGAACTTGCCCATGGCTGTCTGCAAATCAGTAGCCAAGCTGGACAAAGCATTGGCGGCGGCGGCGATTTCTTCACTGGAGGCGGACTGTTCCTCAGCTGCTGCGGAAATAGTCTGGGTCTCCTCAGAGGTGTCACGGCAAACCTTGTCAATGTTGTCCATAGAACCTACCACATCCTGCATCCCCTTGGATACGGTCTGAACTGCGGCATTGATTTCTTCCATCTCATTCTTTATAGAGGATACACGGGCTGTGATATCCTTAAACTGCTCGCCCACATCACGGATAGCCTGTGTACCCATAGCAACCTCCTGAGTACCGGATTCCATGGCATCCACAGCTTCCTTGGTATCACCTTGAATAACGGAAATACGATTCTTGATTTGTTCCGCAGACTCCTGGGACTGCTCTGCCAGCTTACGAACCTCCTCAGCAACTACTGCAAAGCCACGGCCGGCCTCACCAGCACGGGCTGCCTCGATAGCTGCATTAAGGGCCAGCAGGTTGGTCTGGTCAGCAATGGAGGAAATACTGTCAACGATTTCACCAATCTGTGTGGAGTTCTCGCCCAGCTTTTTGACTACTTCAGCAGAATTGGCAACGCTCTTTTCGATATTGTTAATCTTTTCCATGGCGTTCTGCATTAACTGGGCACCAGTATCCGCGGCTCCCGCCATCTGCTCTGTATTCTCCGTAACGCTGCTGGTCTTATCAGTCATTATATTGATATCACCAAAAGCAGAATCTATACTGTTCTTGGCCTCATCCATGCTGGACAGCTGCTTTTCCATACCACCGGCCACACCCACAACGGACTGAGCCACATGGGTAGCTGCTTCCGCGGCCTGATGTGAGCTGGCTGTCAGCTCCTCACTGGAGGCGGCTACCTGCTCGGCGGTATTCATGGTCTGAGTTATTATACCCTTCAAATTATGAAGCATGGTATTAAAGCCTTCCGCCATCTGCCCCAATTCATCCTTGGAATCTACATCCAAAGGATTCAGGCGCAAATTACCCTTGGCCATCTCACTCATATTGGCACCAAGAGCATCGATTCTGGAAACCATATTGTTTGCCTGATATACAATACTGCCTACGCAGAGAGCAATCATAACGACACAAACAAAAATCATAATCTCAGTGAGGGTTACTGCCGGTGCATTGATTTCTTCCTGTGGCATCTTAATTGCCAGCTTCCAGTTTACCCCCGGTACAGTGGCAAAATACAGATTATTATCATCAAATTCCGTCATGCCACTTTCATTACTAAGCAAAGCCTTAGCCGAAGCGGCCAAGCTCTTGTTTGCATCCTCGGTGATTTTAACACCATTTTCCACATCGGCAGGATTTTCTGAATATACATAGGTACCATCAGAGGTAACCAAAATTGCTTTGCCATTTTCACCAACCTTGATGCTGGCCATGAGTTCGCTGATTTCTTTGAGGGAGAAATCCACTGTTATACAGCCCACATACTGGCCGGACAGGTCAAAAATAGGTGCGGAACAGGTGGACATAACTACCTTGGAGGTCGGATCATAATATGGATCGGTGATTAAAGCACCCTCTTTACCTTCCCCCTTGGCATTTTTGTAATATTCCTGAGTAAAATAATTGTACTCCGCATTGCTGTACTCATAGGTTTCCTTGATGGAGCCCCCATCCTTGTACCAATATGGTCCCATATATTCCTGGGACGCATCAAAGGCAAAAGGCTCAAACCAAATACCACTGCCATAAAAGAAATCGTCCCTCTGAATGGTCTTGCCAATAACAGCCTTAAAGGTATCCATTGGAGCGTTCTTGTATGTGGCACCAACGAAGCGGGCCGTGTTCACAGCAGTGGAACGGGCCATATTCAGCTTTTCATTGATATAATTTACATTGGCCTTAAGCTCCGAATTCATGGTGTGCTCTATCTGAGTGTCCAAGCTCCTGCTGGAAGACACCACAGATACTATGGTAAGAATAAGCATACCCAAAATTACAACGGGCAGCGTCCCTGCCAGCATTTTTCCTTTAATGCCCATATTATAGCCTCCTTACATATAAAAACGCATTGCAAAATAGTTTTTGTTAGCTTTAATTAATCAAACAGTTTTCTACTGTAATCATATTCAACAAAAAAAAATAAACTCCTGCAAAAACTTACAGGAGTTTTACAAATACTAATTTAGTCCTGATAGCATTTTCTCTCGCATGGCAGCCGGCCAGTGTATATTCAGAATTTAATATTAACTTAACAACAGTGCATCGGAATTAAGCTCGCTGCCCGCAGCCTTCTCAAACATAGCCAGCAGGTCCTTGATAGTGAGGCTTTTCTTTTCCTCGCCACTTACATCAATGAGGATTCTGCCCTCATGGAGCATAATCAGACGATTGCCACAGGACAAAGCATCCCTCATATTGTGGGTTATCATCAGGGTGGTGAGCTTGCGGCTGTTTACAATGTTATTGGTAAGCTCCAGCACCTGAGCCGCAGTTTTAGGGTCCAGGGCTGCGGTATGCTCGTCTAGCAGCAACAGCTTTGGCTCCACCATAGTGGCCATAAGCAAGGTCAGGGCCTGACGCTGACCTCCGGAAAGGAGTCCCACCTTGGATTCCAAACGATCCTCAAGGCCGAGATTCAAGGGCTTCAGCTGCTCGCGGAAATAAGCCCGCTGAGCCTCCGGGGCACTCCAACGCAGGGTTGGGAACTGGCCACGGCGTGAGGCAATGGCAAGATTTTCCTCAATTTGCATGTTGGCAGCAGTACCCATCATAGGGTCCTGGAATACACGCCCAATATACTTCGCCCGCTTATGCTCCGGCAGCTTGGTGATATCCTTGCCATCAATAACAATTTTACCAGCATCCACCTTGAAGGTGCCCGCAATGGCATTCATAAGGGTGGATTTTCCCGCACCATTACCGCCGATTACCGTTACGAAATCTCCTG
>DFHJ01000104.1 GCA_002372665.1 Anaerovibrio lipolyticus | reverse complement strand
TTGCATTCCTTAAAGGCAGCCACACCGTCCTGAACATTCTGGATAGTAGGATTTGGTTTAATCTTGTCATAGACAGTAAACTTAATATTATTCTTTTGGAGCAAATCTGTAACTTTTGCAGTTACGCCAAATTTTACAAGATCCGGATCGGTGCATACAAAAATGTGAGTGTACCCTCCACGGTTAATCTCACCAATAATTTCGTTGATAGCACCTGCGCCATGATAGGAAATTGAGTTTAATACAATTCTGTCTGCCATTTTGTAATCCTCCAATCATTGTTTCTAAACAAACTCTATATAAATTTTAACCCTTTTTATATATAAAGGCAATAATTATAAAGAATTTTCTTACAATTTCGACAAATATAACAGAATTTGATTTGTTCTATATCAGATAAGCATAATAAAAAAGGCACTGGTTCATGTTGAGCCAGTGCCTTCTCTTTTGTTTAGTGCCTCGCTGGGAGCTTTATTTCATTACGATTAATTCATACTCTCTGGTGCCCATGCCGATTTTCTCACCATGCTCCAGAGTTTCCTTCCAATGAACGTTAGGATTGTTGTTAAGCCAGTGGTCTCCATGGTCGTGGTGGTGTGGGTCAGCCATATTGTCACCTAACTGGGAATTGCGGATAGGCTCAGCCTTCTGACAAATATCTACACAGGCCTGGTCAAGAGCTACAGGATCGAAGGAGCAGGCAATACCCAGATTTGGCAGAATAGGTGCATCATTTTCACCGTGACAGTCACAGTTTGGAGATACGTCCATAATCATATTGATATGGAAGCAAGGTCTGTCCTGAACAACAGCCTGGGCGTACTCAGCCATCTTCTTGTCAAGAAGATCTCCGGCATCCCACTGTTCATTGTGGATGGCATCAAATGGACAAGCACCTATGCAACGGCCACAGCCCTTACAAATATCCTTGTTGATAATGGCTTTCTTGTTTTCGTAGGTAATGGCATTGGAGCCACAATGCTTGGAACAAACCTGACAACCACGGCAATTTTCCATATCAACCGCCACCTTGCCGGAGGAATGCTGTTCCATCTTGCCTGCACGGCTTCCACAGCCCATGCCGATATTCTTGACTGCACCGCCAAAGCCTGTCATTTCATGGCCCTTAAAATGAGACAGGGAAATGAATACGTCAGCATCCATAATGGCACGGCCAATCTTGGCAGTCTTGCAGTATTCACCATTTTTTACAGGAACTTCAATATCATCTGTACCCTTAAGACCGTCGCCAATAATAATCTGACAACCAGTGGTAACAGTATTAAAGCCGTTTATGTTAGCACAGTCCATATGCTCCAAGGCGTGCTTTCTGCTGCCTGGATAAAGGGTATTGCAGTCAGTAAGGAATGGAATACCGCCCTGCTCCTTTACCAAATCAGCAACTGCCTTGGCATAGTTAGGGCGAAGGAAAGCCATGTTACCAAGCTCGCCAAAATGCATTTTGATAGCCACGAACTGATTTTCCATGTCAATATTTTTAAATCCAGCCTTGATAAAAAGCTTTTTCATTTTGGCCAAAATACTGGTGCCAACCGGAACGCGAAAATCGGTAAAGTAAACTTTTGATTTATCCATACAATAACCTCCAACATATTATTACACACAACACTTCTATATTAAAGGATAACATAAGTCTGGCAGTGAATCAAACCAATGTTTTTTTTAGATTAAATCAGTACCCTGGTAGTTTAGCAAATTTACTTTTTTAGGATTGCTTCTACCTTATTTTTTAGATATTCAGCTATTTTTCTGGAACCATCCTGAGTCGGATGAACACCGTCACCGACATAATCAGAATCATTAAGTAGTGGGGTATCCTTGTTAAGCGGAATATAATAAAGGTCTTTATCACCGTTATTTTTTAGCTTTGTTACTGCTATTTCAGTCCAGCTCGCAGCATCAGGACCAATAACTGTTGGTACAGGCTCCAGACAAATAATGGCTGCTGTTGGATTGTTTTTTCTAACGACCTTTATAAGGTGTATATATTCCTTTATAAATTCGTCTTCTGTTGGCCTTGGTTCAAATAAAAAATCATTCGCTCCAATAGAGATGAACACAGCATCAGTTTTGTTGTTGGAAAAATCCCAGTTTAAATGATGGTCATTCCAGTTAAAGGAATAATAGGTCCAAGGGTAGCGATCAGCGGTATGAACCTGGTTGTATGGCCATTCCTCAGAGTAGTTATGTACGAGGCCTTCACCTGATTTAGCCAAAACACTGTAATCCGCATCCAGCATTCTGGCAAGCTGTGGGCCATAGGACATATCGTTGTTCTCTACATCGTGGTAACTCAACACATCATGGGGACCGTCATTAAAAGCTCCTGCTGTAATGGAATCACCTACAAATTCCAGCTTTAGCAGTTTCGGCTCATCCAGTGACAAAATCTCAGCCCCCTCATCAAGAACAAAGCCTTTGAAGGTGCTTAGTCCTGCTTCACCTTCAGTGGAGCGTACCAGTTTTATTTTGTGCTCACCCTTTGGCAGGTTCTCAGCAAGGGTAGTCAATTCATTCCTAAATTTTATTCGGTTATATGGCTTACCATCTATCTCATAGCGCCACCAGCAATTTCTGTCATCCATTTTTGCGGCAATACTTGTACCTGTAAAACGGGCAGTAACATAGGTAGCCCCATTACCACAGGTGGCCTGATTATTTTCAATATTCCAGCGTCCATTAAAGATTAATTTTTTTTTAGGAATGTTCTCATTTATGGTAATACCTCCAATAAAGGTAATATGCCACGGAAAAGTAACCTTGATATCAGTGGCATTTGGATATTCGCTGAGGTGCCAAGCGGCAAATTCACGCAATTCCTTTGTCACCAAATCTTCAGCGTATTTTTCGTATTCTGCCAGATTAAAGTAATACTTACTATCGGGAAGACTCCACATCAGCTTTTCTCTTGCATTGGCCTGATAGCCCCAATCATCAAGATAACGCTTAACCAGCATTCTGTTACAGTCCTCCTGACTGTTTTTTAAGTTTACCAATCCCTGTCCCAAAGCAAAGCCGGTGCTGTTGTTTGGGGTATTCCAGCCGGAATAGGAGCGGAGTCTAAACAGCAGCTTATTATCGGAAAGCAGGTTCATAAGGGCCTTATCACTGCCGTTGGCAAAGCATACATCAGCCAGTGCAACATTTCGTTTTTTGGCAATATTTTCCTTTACCATATCAAGGAAATATTGAGTGCCGATTCGCGGCTTGCCATCATTGTACATCGGGTCAGGATCATTTGGTTCAGGATACCCATCAGTGGTGCGCCCCTTAGGATCAGTGTTTACCAGCAGGAATAAATCAGCATTTGGTTTGTTGGTTTCCTTTGCTCCTGCCATTGTCAGCTCATCACGAATGGATTTAAATAGCTTCTCATCTGAGAATTTTGGTATGGTATCCTTGCCTACTCCTGTATTGTATTGAACATTGACGGTATATTGCTTATGGTCAATAGTATTGGCAGCTCTGGCCAACAGCAGCATGGCAAATTCATCAATACCGGTGGCTACCATGAATTTGTCCCTTGAAAGTCCCTGCTTTTTTGCAAAATTATTTAGCTCCCGTGCCTCCTGGTGGGTGGCACAGAAAGGAGCATTGTCATCTTTACCAATAACCAGAAAACTTAAGATTCCATTTTGGGCTAAATTCATAAGGTTTTTGGTAACATTAATATTTTTTGTCCGCCTTCCAAAGTAGTCCTTGTAAACTCCACTTGGAATGGAATTCATAAGTCCCTCACGTTCTTCCTTTTCCAATTCAGTCAGTTTTCTGGTTTCCTTTTGGTCATTAAGGGCAGAGACCCTAAAAATTTTATCGCCATATTTCTGATAATATTCCGGCTCCTCAGCCCCGGCAGCAGCACCATTTTGGGGGGTACGCATAAGTGAGCCAAAAGCAAATATCTTTAATTTTTTGTTTGATTTTTTTAACTGCTTGAATTTGTTTGTACGATAAAGAAGCACCTCCTCGCTATTGTTATGGTTGCGGGAGGCTACCAGTCCACCATAAATAAGGGAGTCAGTGGAAACTACAGCTACATCAGCTTTGGAAATATTTTTATTAACCCAGCCCCAAAGCTCATTTGTATCAGCTGTATTTCTAAGTCCTCCCAGCATATCCTTTGGTGGCATGATAACATTGTAGCCAGCCAGCTCCAAAGCCTCGGTGGATTGCTCACAGGAGGTAGGGCGATTGTCGTGAGGCACAAAAAGAATGGTGCCCTGCACGGTGTTTTGAACTTTTGCTTCGGCCGGGGGCATATCTACCGGTGAGGACAGCCCAAACATAATGGATAGCATGGAAAGTATAAGGGATAATTTCTTTTTCATATTGTCACTCCGATATGTAGTAATCTGTAATATTTTAATATTATTTAACACTCTATAAACAATTATACATACCTATTAATTTGATTTGCAAGGTTTTCGGTTCTTTATGGTATAATTAGAGTAGCGTGATTATTATTTTAAATTAAGGAGCGATACAGATATGAAAGCATTAGTTTTATTTGCCAATGGTTTTGAAGAAGTGGAGGCCATTACTCAGGTTGATTTTCTTCGTCGTGGCGGCATTGATGTAACTGCTGCATCAATTCATAATGACAAGAGAGTTGTGGGAGCACATAATATACCTGTTGAAGCAGATGCACTTCTTTCTGATGTAAACGCTGATGAGTACAGCATTGTTGTATTGCCTGGTGGCATGGATGGTATGCTGAATCTTGGAGGCAGCAAGGAAGTAGTGGCCATTTTGAAAAAGTTTAATGAGGCTGGCAAGTGGGTGGCTGCAATCTGTGCATCTCCGTCTATTTTGGGTGACAACGGACTGGTAGAAGGAAAACGCTGCACCTGTTATCCAGGCTTTGAGGACCACATGAAGGGCGGTAAGACCTGCACCAACGAGGTGGTTGTGGACGGCAATATAATCACCAGCCGCGGTCCTGGTACATCCATTGCCTTTGCTCTTAAGATGATTGAGCTGCTTAAGGATAAGGAAACAGCTATTGATGTTGGTAAGGACTGCTTATATCTCGATTAACTGTAGAAAAATTTGAACAACTGCGTTATAATTGAATGGTTTGTGAATTTAATTATTAAACTATAAGGAGTATTTTTCTGATGAGCTTAACAACAAATGACATAAACTATGTGAAGGACCATATTCGTCTGGTGGATAATTTTCCAAAAGAGGGCATCAAGTTTGTAGATATTACTACTACTCTTAAGGATGCCAAGGCTTTTGGGCTGACCCTGGATTATATGAAGGATATTCTCAAGGATGAGAATATAGATTTGATTGTTGGTCTTGAATCCCGTGGCTTCATC
>DFHJ01000131.1:3928-4480 GCA_002372665.1 Anaerovibrio lipolyticus | reverse complement strand
TCCTCATCCTCCAACGGAAAGGTATCATACATGCCAGAGGTAAGAAGCTCACGGTAAAACACCTTGCAACTATCGCATATAAACCTTGGCTTAATACTTTCGTAATCCACCTTATCCCCTATGACTTTTATGGCACCACCTTCGGTACAGCGCAGGGTATTATTGCAACGGGGACAATTATAGCTGCCACCCCGTCCCTTAATAAGATGAACCACAGTTTCAATGTCACCAGAGGTTTTTTCCGCAGGTGCAGCATCAGCCACGGGAATATCCAGATGCAAGTTCTTGGCTTCTTCCTTCAGCTCATCATCCAAATCAAAGACATCATAATATCCGGAGTGAAGCATTTCTCTGTAGAACTTTTGACAATAAAAGCACACATGGCGAGGCTTAACATTTTCATAATCCACCTTGCCATCCACTACCCGTACCTGGCCACCATCTTTATACACTAAGGGCCTTTTGCACTCCGGGCACAAAAGAGCACCGTTTTCTCCACTTTCTAATGCGGTAACTGACAAATTAACCACCACACGCTTTCTATAGTGTAAC
>DFHJ01000131.1:0-3791 GCA_002372665.1 Anaerovibrio lipolyticus | reverse complement strand
AAATTTTTCCATACATTGAAAAATCCTACAATTAGCTCATACGCTTGGCAATCTCTTTGGCAGCATCAGTACACCTGTATTTTAAGGAATTTTGGTTCATTTCCTTCAGCTTTTCAGGATGGGCCAACAAATCACCAATTATCTTGGAAAGACTGTCACCGGAATGAAGCCATACAGCCATGCCCCCCTCAGACATGAAACGGGCATTGTCCGTCTCCGGTCCTGGTATAGGCTCATGGAGTACCATTGGCAGTCCTAAGGACATAGCCTCTGTCAAGGTAAGAGCACCTGGCTTGGTTATGAGAATATCTGAGGCAGCCATCATAACCGGCACCTTATCAGTATATCCCCAAGTAATAATATTATGGTGGGATTTTGCAGCAAAGGCCTCCACCTTTTTCTTTAGGTCTTCGTTGCGGCCGGCTATAACGAGCAGCTGTAATTTCATTTTGATTTTTTCCAGCTGATCCATAGCGGCATCCATCCCCCCGAGGCCCAAACCGCCTCCCATCATCAGGACTACAGGCATATCCTTGTCAAGGCTCAGCTCCTGACGGCACAATGCCTTGTCATAGCTGTGGCAAAAGGGCTCTGAAACAGGAATCCCACTAACGTGAATAATATCCCGGCTGATACCGAATTCCACCAGCTGTTCCCGCATGGAATCAATGGCCACAAAATAATGGTTCAGCTTTGGACATACCCACATCTGATGAACAGAATAATCTGTAATTATGGCACAGGAATCAAAGTCAGCTCTTTTATGCTCCAGGAGGTGGGACACTGCATCTGCAGGGAAGGGGTGGGTACAGATAATGGTATCTGGCCTATATTTTCTTATAAGTGTCTTCATGGAATACACAATAACGGAGCTCATGGCCCATTTTACAAAGCCGCCTTTTTTTTTGCCGGAAGTAAACTGGTACATAAACTCGTAAAGATTCGGCACAAAGTACAGCATATTAAGGTAGCAGCTCTTCATGAAAGCATTTACCCAGGAGGTCTTCATGGACATGAAATCAATAATATTTATGACAGCATCAGGCTGCTGTTTTTTTATGCTTTCAGCCACTGCAGCTGCCGCCTTTTCGTGGCCCGAGCCCACAGACGCCGTTACAATAAGAAAGGACTTAGCCTTTGGCTTCATGCACCAGTACCTCCTTAAATATGTGCAAAAAAAATTCGACTAAATTAAGCGGAAGTTAAATAACTCCCGCTTAATAAGGCTCATTGTATCACACCGCCAAAAAAGTATCAACATTTTGCACTAAGCTGTAATCCCTCCATCAACACTCCATATAGCACCGTTGACGAAGGCCGCAGCATCTGAACACAAAAATTCAATTACTCCCGCAATTTCCTCAGGGGTTCCGATTTTCCCCAATGGATAAACAGAACTCATTTCTTTCAGTGCTGCTTCCCGATCAGGATATTGCGCCAGCTGTTTTTCCGTGAGAGGTGTCATCACATCTCCTGGACACACACTGTTGACTCTTATATTCCAAGGGGCCAGCTCCAGAGCCATTGCCTTGGTGAAAAGATTCACGGCCCCCTTGGAGGCACAGTAGGCACTGCACAGCATATTCCCGTGAATCCCCGCATCAGAGGAAACATTTACTATTACACCTGAGCTCTGCTTCTTCATTGCTAAAACAGTCTGTTGGGTCATAAAATACGTTCCCTTGACATTTATATCCATGATAAGGGCAAAATCCTCTTCCCCCATATCCTCAATAGCACGTTCGAAGTAAACCCCTGCGGAATTAACCAGCACATCAATGGAGCCATAAAGCTCCGTTGCCTTTTCCACAGCATTTTTACAATCCTTTATTTTTCTCACATCGCAGGGAAAATAATTGCAGTTGGCGCCACCGATTCTTTCCATTACGGTCTTTACAGCCCGCAGTCCTCGATCAGCATCCCGTCCCAGCAAAACCACATTATCCCCTTTTCCTGCAAATTTTACAGCGGTGGCCAGACCAATTCCTGAAGTACCACCAGTAATCAAAACTGTTTTACTATCCATAAATATAGGTTCCCTTAATCCAAGCCTCCCCTCGCGGAGGGCAACAAAAAGGCTGCCTCAGAATTTTGCGGCAGCCAGATTATTGTATAATAAATAACTTTTTTATTTTTTCTTGGCCTTCTTAGCCTTCTTGTCCTTTTTAGCTGAAGCTGCGCCCTTCTTAGGGTTTACAGCATCCTTCAAAGCCTTGCCAGCTTTGAATGCAGGGTTCTTAGAAGCTGCAATCTTGATTTCCTCACCAGTCTGAGGGTTACGGCCGGTACGAGCGGCACGAGCTTTAACCTCGAAAGTACCAAAACCAATCATCTGAACCTTGTCGCCAGCTACCAGAGCTTCCTGTACACTTGCAAACAGGCCATTTACTGCCTTTTCAGCATCCTTCTTGGTAAGGCCAGCCTTTTCTGCAACCTTTGCAACCAACTGAGACTTATTCATATACATCCTCCTCTTATTTAGGTATAACTGAAAACCCGCATAATTACTAGGTTTTCACCCCTTCGTTGACTTCAATATACCATAAACACTGGGTTTCTGCAAGAAAAGTATAAAAAATTATTGAATTTTTTTGAATTTTAGCACTATTTTGCCGCATTCCACAGTTCATCAAGCTCATTCAAGGTGAACTCTGACCATTTTTTGCCAGATTCCTTTACCTTTTTCTCAACAAAATGGAAACGCTTAGTGAACTTTCTGTTGGTATTCATAAGGGCCAGCTCCGAGTCCACCTTCAAGAAGCGGGCAAGGTTTACCACAGTAAACAGAACATCTCCCAGTTCTTCCTCAATATGCTTTGGATTCCCTTCCAGCTGGGCCTCCTTCAGCTCCTCCACTTCTTCCTTTATCTTGTCCCAAACCGGTGCAATTTCATCCCAGTCAAAGCCCACCTTTGCGGCCTTATGCTGGAGCTTTTGGGCACTCATCAGCGCTGGCAGTCCCATTGGAACCCCATCCAATACAGAATCTCTGTCCTTCTTTTCCTTCTTCTTGATGGACTCCCATGCCATTACTGCCGCCCCGGCATCTGAAGCCTGCACATCACCGAAAATATGTGGATGACGACGAACCAGCTTCTCCGTAGCTTCATCAATGACCTCCTGCATAGAAAAGGCCCCTGTTTCCTCTGCCATACGGGCATGGAATACGACCTGCAAAAGCAAGTCCCCCAATTCCTCACACAGCAGATGAGGGTCCTGAAGTTCAATGGCCTCGAGCACTTCATAGGTCTCCTCTATAAGATTGGTGCGGATGCTTTCATGGGTCTGGGCTATATCCCAAGGGCATCCACCCGGGGAGCGGAGAGTGTGTACAATATCTTTTAACGGCGTGATATCAAACTCCTTCTTGCTCTTAAAAGGTGGAACATAAAGGCTGGTGAGATAGTCTATATCCGGCTGGCGATCCAGCTCAAAAAGCTCAATGGTACGAATGCTTTCATCTGGCATTCCCAGCTTATGAATGTAGGTAATAGGATATTCATCAGGGAATACCTCCATAAGACTCAATTTGGTATCTGATGCAATCTGAGGGCTGTAAACCTGGGTAATAACCAGTCCTG
This sequence comes from Anaerovibrio lipolyticus, assembly GCA_002372665.1. Taxonomy (GTDB): domain Bacteria; phylum Bacillota; class Negativicutes; order Selenomonadales; family Selenomonadaceae; genus Anaerovibrio; species Anaerovibrio lipolyticus_C. Next base: position 210 of record DFHJ01000131.1, on the reverse strand, counting down.
TAGGCATATCCACCGGCAGCTGTTCAAAATCCTCTGCATCAATTATGGTCATGCCATCAATCGGGTCAATGCCCAGCTTGCTGTACAGCACCTCCACAAAGCTCATCCCCGGCTGGATATCCAGCTTAATGTTTTCCTGATGACAGTATTCACGCAAAAGGACCACGGTTTTTTCAGCCACCATAGGACTGCCCGGCACTGCATATACCA
>DFHJ01000136.1 GCA_002372665.1 Anaerovibrio lipolyticus | reverse complement strand
ACATACATAAAGCTGGAAAAGCAGCTTTCCCAGCTAAAGGCTGAGCGGAAGGATATTGATTTACAGCTGCAGAGAATTGTTGTTTCGTTAAATAACATAAATTATGGCATTAAAAGCAATAAACAGGGGATAGAGGCAGATGAGGCCCGTTTGGAGCAAATCAGCGAGGAAGAACAGCAGCGTATATTCCCAAGGATTTCTGAAAGGGCAGCCCAGATATTTGGGGAAAAGCAGCTTTCCCTGGATAATCAAGGTGAAATGAAGGAAATGCTCGCTGAAAATTTGCGGTCTGAGCGGGAAATGACTGTTCGTTCCAAGGAGGAAAAGGGACAGCAGCTGGTAGTTATGATGCAGCGATTTAAGGCAGCTTTCCCTGAATTTGGAGATGAGCTGGCAGCAGCCACTGAAGGCCTTAATGATTATCGTCAGCTTCTTACCAAGCTCCAGAATGATGCATTGCCACGCTTTGAAGATAAATTCCGTCAGCTTCTTCGTGAAAATACCATTAACAGAATTGCCCTCTTTAGAGAAAAGCTGAACAATGTGTGCGATGTAATAAAGGAACGCATCGAGATGATTAATCATTCTCTGGCGGAAATTGATTATAGCGAGGGTCGTTATATTCAGATTGAATGCGACAACGTGGCAGACAATGATATAAAGGATTTCCGTAGTCAGCTTCGCTCCTGTGTCAGTGGTTATTCAGACGGGGATGAGAATGAAGCATATTCGGAAGAAAAATTCCGTCAGGTGGAAAAGATTATTGAACGCTTTAGGGGACGGCCTGAGTGTGCTGAGGCTGATAAGCGATGGACTGCCAGAGTTACAGATGTAAGAAACTGGTTTAGCTTTGCAGCTTCAGAGCGCTGGCGGGAAACTGGGGAAGAATATGAGCACTATACCGATTCCGGCGGCAAATCCGGCGGTCAGAAGGAAAAACTGGCCTATACCATATTGGCTGCCAGTCTTGTTTATAACTTCGGCCTTGAAAGCAAGCACAAGAAAATAAACAGCTTCCGTTTTGTGGTAATTGATGAGGCTTTTTTAAAGAGCTCTGATGAATCAGCCAGATTTGGTTTGGAGCTTTTCCGGAAAATGGATTTACAGCTGTTGGTGGTAACTCCATTGCTAAAAATTGGTACAATAGAGCCTTATGTGTCCCATGTAGGATTTGTTTACCAGGATGACCAGAAGCATAAATCGTATCTGAGAAATCTGTCCATAAAACAGCTTCAGGCCCAGCGGAAAGAATACGGCAAGGGGTAAATTTGCCTTTGGGGGCTTCAAAAGGTATAATAAATCTGTTGAGTAATATGATTTAGGTGATTTTTTTAATGCAGATTTTCAGTAAATTTAGTGATATAAAGACCTTCCTGAAGGGGCAGCGGACAGCTATTGCTCTTGGGACCTTTGACGGAGTTCACATTGGACATCAGAGTATTATTCGTCAGGCCATGGGGCTGGCCAAGAAGCATGGGCTTCTGAGTGTGGTATTTACCTTTAGTAATCATCCATTGTCCGTGGTGGCTCCTGAAAGGGTGCCGGTGCAGATAGGCGATAATATCTCCAAGGCGGCATTTCTTGAGGAAATGGGCGTGGATTTATTGCTTAATGTGGCTTTTTCCGAGAAGCTATCCAGGCAGACTCCGGAAGAATTTTTGGAACGTCTGAAGGATTGCTGTAATGCCAAATTCGTGGTTACGGGTCCTAACTTTACCTTTGGGTACAAGGGCAAGGGAAATACCCGTATGTTGGGCCGTGTGGCCAGCTCCTATGGATTTAAGGCTGAAATCGGTGAAGCCATCCAGCTTAATGGTCGCATGGTAAGCTCCACCCGAATTCGGGGCCTTATTGAAGAAGGGGATTTGGAACTCACCAATGAATACCTTGGCAGACCATTTACCTTTGGTGGCCGGGTTATTCACGGGGATCAGCGTGGACGGACCATTGGCTTTCCTACAGCAAATCTTGCCATTCCTGACAAACGGGCCATGCTCCCTAATGGAGCCTATGGGGTGTATGTACTTATGAATGGTGAAAAGCACAAAGGAATTGCCAATGTGGGAAACAACCCGACCTTTGAAGGGTGTAATCGCCGTTTGGAGGTTCATGTGCTGGATTTTAAGGGAGATTTATACAACAAGCCTCTCACGGTGCAGTTTGTAAAAAAGCTGCGGGATGAGAAAAAATTCAGCGGCATTGAGGCCTTGGTAAAACAGCTTCGTGCAGACGAAGAAAAGGCAAGACAGATTCTTTGAAAAGGTAGTGCTTTTACATATAATGGACAGACGTAGTTTTATAAAGAAGTCAGTGGGTCTGGTACTGGGGCTTAGTCTACTGTCCCTGCCCGAGTTGGCGTCCAAGGCTTCGGCGGCCACCAAGTGGGGAAGGACCCGTTTTCGTGTAGAGGAAAATGATTTTTGGTTCGCTGAAGAGCCCACCAGAAGAATTGAAACCAACAGGATAATAGTTCATCATTCAGGAACAACAAGGGATCGGGATATGTCAGCGGCGGAAATTCATCGTTTGCACCGTGACAGCTTTGGCTGGGCTGGTATAGGATATCATTACGTTATCAGAAAAAATGGCACCATTGAACGGGGCCGCGGCTGGAATATGATTGGTGCCCATGCCAGTGGCAATAATGGTGATTCGGTGGGAATCTGCGTGGCGGGAAATTTTAACGTGGGCTCGCCACGGGAAGCCCAGATAAGAGCACTGACCAATCTTTTAACAACTCTTTGTGGAGTGTACAATATTATTCCTGATGAAATGGGAGTCATTGGGCATAGGGATGTCAATTCCACCTCTTGTCCGGGAGATATGCTTTACGCCATGCTGCCACAGGTGCGTAAAAGGGTAATGAAGAATATGGGGCTGGATTTACCAGAGGATAAATAAATTATCCTTTACAAAGTAATAGGCCTATAGTATAATTCTAAAAGTGTCCGCTAAGGACGTAATATTTATCCCTTGCTAAGACATGGACGACTCCGACCTTGCCTCAGCTTGTGGAACTTTTAAACAATTAGGAGGAATTTTCAATGTTGACTAACGAAGCAAAGCAGGAAATCATGCAGAAGTATGCAGTTCATGAGGGCGACACCGGATCCCCAGAGGTTCAGATTGCTGTTCTCACTGCTCGTATTTCTTACCTCACTGAGCATCTCAAGGAGCACAAGAAGGATCATCATTCCCGTCGCGGCCTTCTGAAGATGGTTGGTCATCGTCGTCGCCTGCTGGCATACCTGAACAAGAAGGATATCGAGCGTTATCGTGCTATCGTATCCAAGCTTGGTCTCCGTAAGTAATTTGATATTAGTTTCGGACCTGAGGGACTCCATTTTGGGGTCCCTTTTTGCTTAGGGAAAAACTAAAAATTAAGTAGCTATTTTTGTTAACAATATGTTATACTATCAAGGTTAAAAGGTATAAAGAAGATTATAGGAGGAAAAACTTAATGCATAGTTTTGAGATGCAGTTAGGCGGCCGCACATTTACTGTTGAGACCGGAAAAATGGCTAAGCAGGCAAATGGTGCTGTTTTGGTGCGCTATGGAGAGACTGTTGTTTTGGTTACAGCTACGGCTTCTGATGAGCCAAGAGAGGGTGTTGATTTCTTCCCTCTGACTGTGGATTATGAAGAAAAGATGTACGCCGTTGGTAAGATTCCAGGCGGTTTTATAAAGAGAGAGGGACGTCCAGGGGAATCTGCCATTCTGTGCAGCCGTCTCATTGACCGTCCTATCCGTCCTCTGTTCCCAGAGGGTTATCGTAATGATGTTCAGATTGTAGCTACAGTTATGTCCGTAGAGCATGACAACGCTCCAGAGATTGCGGCTATGATTGGTGCATCCTGTGCTCTGACTATTTCCGATATTCCTTTCCTTGGTCCAATAGCCGGTGTTCGTGTTGGTCGCGTTGATGGACAGTTTATTATCAACCCTAATGTTGAGCAGCGTGAGGTTTCTGACCTTAATCTGACCATTGCCGGCTCCCGTGATGCGGTAATGATGGTTGAGGCTGGTGCCAATGAGCTTCCGGAAGAAGTAATTTTGGAGGCTATCCTCTTTGGTCACGAGGAAATCAAGAAGATCGTTGCTTTCCAGGATGAGATTCAGAAGGCTTGTGGCAAGGAGAAGCGCGAGGTTAAGCTCTTTGCTGTTCCAGAGGAGCTGGAAAAGGCTATTCGTGAGTACGCTACTGACAAACTGGATCAGGCTGTCCGCAACCCTGATAAGCTGGCTCGTGATGAGGATATTTCCAATGTTAAGGCTGAAGCTATGGAGCATTTTCTTGAGCTTTATCCTGATGCCATCAAGGAAATTCCATATATGCTTCACAAAATCGTTAAGGAAATCGTACGCCGTATGATTACCAAGGAGAAGATTCGTCCAGACGGTCGTGAGGTTGAGGAGGTTCGTCCTGTAAGCTGTGAAGTTGGCATTTTGCCTCGTCCACATGGTTCTGGCCTCTTTACCCGTGGTCAGACCCAGGTTCTCACAGTTACTACCTTGGGTTCTCTTGGTGATGAGCAGGTTCTTGACGGCCTCGGCGTTGAGACTTCCAAGCACTACATTCATCAGTACAACTTCCCTGGCTATTCTGTAGGTGAGGCTCGTCCTGTTCGTGGTCCTGGACGTCGTGAAATCGGTCATGGTGCTTTGGCTGAGAGAGCTTTGGTTCCAGTTATTCCTTCCATTGAGGAATTCCCATATACTATTCGCATGGTATCCGAGATTTTGGAGTCCAACGGCTCCAGCTCTATGGGTTCCGTTTGCGGCAGCACCCTTTCTCTGATGCACGCAGGTGTTCCTATTAAGCGTCCTGTATCTGGTGTGGCTATGGGTCTGGTTAAGGATGGGGATGATTACACTATTCTCACCGATATTCAGGGTATGGAAGATGCTCTGGGTGATATGGACTTTAAGGTTGCTGGTACTACTGAGGGCGTAACTGCAATTCAGATGGATATCAAGATTAAGGGCATCTCCCGTGAGATTCTTTCCGCTGCTCTTGCACAGGCAAAGCGCGGTCGTGCCTTTATTCTCAGCAAGATGCTGGAGTGCATTGCTGAGCCTAACAAAGAGCTGAGCAAGTATGCTCCTCGCGTAACCACTATGCAGATTAAGCCAGACAAGATTCGTGAGGTTATTGGACCTGGCGGAAAGGTAATCAAGAAGATTATCGAGGACTGCGGTGTTCAGATTGATATTGATGATGACGGTACCGTTCGCATTTCTGCTACCAGCGTTGAGGCTTCTGAGGCAGCTATTGCCTGCATCAACGAAATCGTCAAGGAAGTAGAGGTAGGCGAGGTTTATAAGGGGAAGGTTACCCGTATTATGAATTTCGGTGCCTTTGTAGAGCTGTTGCCAGGCCGTGAGGGCCTGTGCCACATTTCCCAGCTTGACAAGAAGCGCGTTGAGAAGGTTGAAGATGTTGTCAACGTTGGCGATGAGCTGGAAGTTAAGGTAACTGAGATTGACCAGAAGGGCCGTGTAAACGTATCCCATAAGGTTCTCCTGTAAAATATTTATGCCCGCTTTGCTTTTGGTGAGGCGGGCATTATCTTATTTTTTGGAGTTTTAGATATGAGAGAAAGAAAGAAGACAGTTTCCGAGCTGTTACGAAGATACTTGCTTTATACTTTGGGTATTATTCTGATGGCTTGCGGTATAGCTGTTCTGATTAAGGCGGAAATGGGCGTGGCCCCTATGGTTACCATGCCTTATACTATATGGTTAATTGCAGATGTATTTACAGTAGGAGCCTGGATAGGTCTGTTTAATTTTGCCGGTCTTATGGGCCAGCTTATTATTCGCAGAGGGCGGGTAAAGAAAAAGGCAATGATAATGCAAATTATCACGGCTTTGGCTCTGGGAATATTTACGGATATGGCCCTAAATTCCCTTGCTGGCTTTAATCCTATGTCCCATTCCGGCAGGGCTGTTACCTGCTTTATAAGCAGTGTACTGATGGCCAGCAGTCTTTATTGCTGCGTAATATCCAGTGTGGCTTTACTGCCTATAGATTCTTTGCTGAGACTTTTGGGGGCAATTTACCATAAGAAATTTTCCACCATGAGATGGATTTCTGACATAACCCTGTCCCTGTTCTCTGCTGTTTTGGGCCTTATATTTTTGGGCAATCTTGGAGGCGTCCGTGAAGGAACCGTTATTGTGGCTGTATTTACTGGCGTTATTCTAAAGCTGCTCATGAAACATCTACGTTGGTTTACGTACATTTTGTTGCCTGAGAATCGTGTAGATGATATTTCCTCTGTTATTGATGATGATATTAACGAGAAGCATTTTGTACTGACTGTATCCCATGAATATGGCAGTGGTGGGCATTCTATAGCAAGACGCATTGCTCACGAGCTAAATCTTCCTTATTATGATAGTGATATTATCCAGATGGCAGCAGAGGATAGTGAATTTGCATATAAATATCTGGAGGAACATGGTGACAAGGTTACTTCCAATGCCCTATACAGCTTGTACGAGTGGTATACCTCTGCCTATGACAAGGATGAGGAGCTTACACAGGAGC
>DFHJ01000093.1:3672-6968 GCA_002372665.1 Anaerovibrio lipolyticus | reverse complement strand
GTATGCTCTGTAGGCCTTGACATGATTGCTGTGGAAGGTGATACCACCGCTGCAACTATTTCTGGTATTATAGCTGATGAGGCGGCAATTGGTATGATTAATAACAAGACTACGGCTGTCCGTGTTATTCCAGTGCCAGGCAAGAAGGTGGGGGACAGTGTGGAATTTGGTGGCCTTCTGGGACGGTGTCCTATTGTTAAGGTTCGCAACAAATGGAGCTCCGAGGCCTTTATTGCCAGAGGTGGCCGTATTCCAGCACCATTGCGCAGCCTGACTAACTAATGTGTTATTTAGGTGATATGAATGAGAGTAACTAAAAAAATAAAGGAAAGACAAATAGAGATTCTGGAGCAGATTTATGCGGGGGCAAAGCCTGAGCTGGTATATAGAAATCCGTTTGAGCTTCTTATAGCGGTTATTTTATCTGCCCAATGCACCGATAAAAGGGTAAATATTACCACTGCCCGTCTTTTCGCCAAGGCACCTGATGCCCAGTCTATAGTTGATATGGGGCTTGAAGCATTGGAGCGGGAGATTCGTGATTGTGGTCTTTTTCGCAGTAAAGCAAAGAATATTATGGCTACCTGTCGGACTTTGGTGGAGGAATTTGACGGGAAGGTTCCGGAGAATTTTGATACTTTGTTAAAGCTCCCCGGAGTTGGCCGAAAGACTGCCAATGTGGTAAGCTCTGTTGCATTTAACAGACCGGCCATTGCAGTGGATACCCATGTGTTCCGGATATCCAATCGCCTTAAGCTGGCAACGGGGGAAACTCCCATGGAAGTGGAACAGGGGCTGATGAAGGCTATTCCAAAGGAAAAGTGGTCAGATGCTCATCATTGGCTTATATGGCATGGTCGTAAAATATGTAAGGCGAGAAAGCCTTTATGTGCAGAATGTCCATTGGCAGCGGTATGTCCAAGCAATGAAATAAAAGCGTAGAGTTTTGGAGTGAGATAATTGATTTATCGTAAGGCAAAGTTTATTGATATAGAAGAAATATATGAGCTGGTTAATCATTATGCGGAGGATGGACTGATGCTGGCCCGTTCACGCAATGCTCTCTATGAATCTTTGCGTGATATGATTGTGGCCATTGATGAAAAAGATGGTATTGTGGGAGTGGGAGGACTCCATATTACATGGGAGTTTATGGCGGAAATTCGTTCGCTGGCAGTAGACCCTGCCCACAGCCGTCGCGGAATTGGCCGTGAAATTGTCCATAGACTCATTGAGGAGGGTAAAGAGCTGGGGATTAGCCAAGTCTTTACATTGACCTATCAGGAAAAGTTTTTTGAAAAATGCGGTTTTAAAGTAATCAGCAAGGACGAGCTTCCGCATAAGATTTGGAAGGAATGTATTGATTGCCCTAAATTCCCTAACTGTAACGAAATTGCAATGTTGTTTGAATAATTTCCTTGACACTAAATAAACACATTGCTATAATTGGGCACATGAAGTGTAAAGCATGTTCATATTGAAAAGGCATTGAGCGAGAGAAGTAATCAGCAGAGCTTTTCAGAGAGCTGTGGGTTGGTGCAACACAGCAAGTGAAACTGACGAAATACACTCGTGAGCTGCAGGCTGAACTGGTAGTAGGCCTTGTCGGAAGCCCCCGTTATCGTAGGCTAGGGTATGTTAGTACCCGAAGAGAGTGGCTTGCCAAGGCAAGCAGGGTGGTACCGCGAGTGATAACTCGTCCCTGTTATAGGGGCGAGTTTTTTTATTTTGGAGGAGGAAAGAATTATGATTATTGTAATGGCACCAGGCTCAACAGCAGAGGATTTAGAGAGAGTAAAGACTAAAATAAAGTCTGAGGGGCTGGATTATCATTTGTCCACGGGAACTTCCCGTACTATTGTTGGTGTTATCGGTGATAAGAAGGCCATCAGCGAGCTGGAGATGCATTGTGCCCTGCCAGGGGTAGAAAAAACTGTTCGCATAACTGAGAAATACAAATTGGTAAGCCGTGAATTCAAACAGGAAAATTCTGTTATTGATGTAGGCGGTGTAAAAATCGGTGGACCGGAGCCTGTGGTAATGGCAGGACCATGTGCCGTGGAAAGTATGGACCAGCTCATGGAGGCAGCTCAAGCCGTTGCTGAAGGCGGAGCCCAGTTCCTTCGTGGTGGTGCTTACAAGCCTCGTACTTCCCCTTATGATTTTCAGGGAATGGCTGAGGATGGCCTGCAGATGCTTCGTAAGGCCGCTGACAAATTCAACTTGAAGGTAGTAACTGAGGTACTGGACCAACGTACTGTGGAGGAAGTGGCAGAGTACACTGATGTGCTTCAGATTGGTGCCCGTAATATGCAGAATTTCCAGCTTCTGAAGGAGGTTGGCCGGGCTGGCAGACCAGTTCTTCTGAAAAGAGGTCTTTGTGCTACCATCAAGGAATGGTTAAATGCTGCTGAATATGTTATGAGCTCAGGCTGTGATGATGTTATTTTCTGTGAGCGTGGTATCCGTACCTATGAAACCTACACAAGAAATACTCTGGATCTTAGTGCAGTGGTTGCCGTTAAGGAATTATCCCATTTGCCTATTATTGTGGATCCAAGCCATGGTACTGGCCGTCGCAGCATGGTAAGTCCGATGGCAAAAGCAGCTATAGCTGCCGGGGCTGATGGCCTTATTATTGAGGTACATCCACATCCAGAGGTGGCTCTTTGCGATGGAGATCAGTCCTTGACTCCGGAGGAATTTAAAAAGGTAATGGCTGAAATTAAGCGTATGTCCGCCATTTTAAGGGAGGAATAATCAATGGCCAGATTAAATCTTGCCATAATTGGTGTGGGCCTTATAGGTGGCTCCTTGGGACTTTGTTTAAAGGATAAAATGGGAGATGACATTTACATAACCGGTCAGTGCCGTACTCAGGAATCCATGGATAAGGCCATGGAAATGGGGGCAGTTGATTTTGCTTCTTCCGATATTGAAGAGGTGGTTAGGGATGCAGATGTTATCTTCCTTAGTACCCCTGTATTGCAGATGGTACCTATGGTGGAGAAAATGCTTCCATATTTAAAGTCAGGTGCTATCATTACTGATGCGGGCAGTACAAAGCAGTTTATCTGGAAAAGTCTGAAGGAGATTTTGCCTCCAAATATTTATTACGTTGCGGGGCATCCCATGACGGGCCGTGAAATGAGCGGTGTTACAGCAGCCAAGAAGGACCTTTTTGAAAATAAGTGCTATGTAATAGTAGAAAATACCGGAGCACCCAAGGAGGCTACGGATAAGATTTGTGAGTTGGTAAGACTCACCGGAGCGGATTTGGAAACTCTGGATATAGC
>DFHJ01000093.1:0-3460 GCA_002372665.1 Anaerovibrio lipolyticus | reverse complement strand
TCCAATGCGGATATGTGGGCAGATATCTGCATGACCAATCAGGAGGCTATAACCAATCATTTAAAGCTGTTACAGGGAATCTTGGCTGAGGTTATTGTGGCCATAGAAAGCGGGGATCGCCAGGCAGTTCACGACTATTTTGCGGAATCAAAAAAGCGGCGTGACAGTATTTTGGAACAGACCAAGAATATGTATGAACTGATATAATATGTAGGGAGAAGAATTATTTATAGTTCTTCTCCTTATTCTATTTATAATTTTTATAATATTTTAAAAGGCTTTTGTGATACTTAAAAAAATAATGTTATTCCATTAATTATTAACGTATAATAATTATTAACATGACACTGAAAACATGATATGATAGCATGTATAGTATGGGAATTAATAAATTATGTATTGATGCGGAATCAGGTCAATTCATAATTGTAAAGAGGGAGGATAATGGTATGAATTTTATGAACAATATCAAAGTGGCTTATAAGCTGCTTATTCTGGCTGTTATTTCAGCTATTGGAATGGCCATTATAAGTTTCTTTGGATTCACGGCTTTGGAAAAAGCTCAGAATGACATGACACATTTGTATAATGTGAATGTAACTGGGCTTGTGCATTTAGGCAATGCACGTCAGGGTATGCGCTCCGCCCAGACCATGACGGTTATTATGACCACCGTCAAGGATGATCCGGCTCGTATGAAGGAGCTTCAGGGCAAGTATGATGCTGCAATTAAGACCACAGATGAAAATCTTGAGGCGTTTAATAAGGCTTCAGGTGGTGTAGGTGATACTGCCGAAAAATATGCAAAAACTGCTCAGGACTGGACAAAGCTTAAAGCAGGTCTTAATGCTTCTGTAAAGGAATCCCAGGGTGGTAATCAGGCCGCTGGTCAGGAAATATATAATCAGAATTCTAAGGTAGCTGCTACTGTGGCTGATGATTTGGCGAAGCTTGCTGATGAGGCAGCCGAGGCCGCAGCAGAAATTGACAGAATCAACGACGAAGAAAGTGATGCTGCTCAGCGAAATATGATTATACTGAGCTTAGTTACTTTGGTAATATTGGTTGTAGTTGTAATGTGGATTACCAAGGAAATTACTTCTCCGCTTAAAAAGATGATGGGAATTTGCCGTAAGCTGCGTGATGGTGATTTCCGCACTGATAACAATGGTGTAGATCGCGGTGATGAGTTTGGTGATATGGAAAGAGCTATTGATGATGTTTGTGTTACCCTCAATAAGCTGATGCGCCAGATTAGCCGTTCCTCCGAGCAGCTTGCTGCCAGCTCCGAGGAGCTGACAGCTTCCGCCGGTCAGTCCGCCCAGGCCTCCGACCAGGTGGCTCAGAATGTAACCACATCTGCCAGTGCAGTTATTGAACAGCAGCAATTGTTGCAGGACATGAAGGCTTCTGTGGATAAATCCAATGAGGCAGTTGAGAATCTTGGTAACGTTGCCGGAGCAGTTACCAACGAAGCAAGGTCCGCCAATGACCAGGCAGAGGATGGTACCAGAGCTATTGAGTTTGCTGTTCAGCAGATTCTGTCTGCTGAGGCTATTGTTAAAGAATCTGCCGATACTGTCAATAAGCTGGGCCAGAGCTCCCAGGAAATTGGTCAGATTGTGGAGACCATTTCCGGTATTGCGGGACAGACCAATCTGTTGGCTCTGAATGCTGCTATCGAGGCAGCCCGTGCAGGCGAGCAGGGCCGTGGATTTGCCGTTGTAGCAGAGGAAGTAAGAAAGCTGGCTGAGGAGTCACAGAATGCTGCCCAGCAGATTACTGCTCTTATTAAGGGAATACAGGATAATACAAGTGATGCAGTTGCATCCATGGAAAAGGGTAGCAAAGCTGTTCGTGAAGGCAGTGCTTCCGTTGAAAAGCTGCGTGAGACCTTCCAGGCTATCAATGCAGCCTCCAATGGTGTAGTAGAGCGTGCTCAGAACATGATTGAGGAGCTCCATGCTGTATCTGAGGATACCCAAAATATCAACGAAAAATCTGTACGTATTGCCGGCAAGGGCGATGAAGTATCTCAGGAAATGGAAAGCGTTTCTGCTGCTTCCGAGGAGCAGAGTGCTTCTGCAACTGAGATAGCTGATGCAAGCCAGTCCTTGGCTGATTTGGCTCAGGAATTGCAGACTTCCCTGCAGAAGTTCAGATTCTAAGTTAATGTAGCTAATACAACAAAAAGGTATGTGTGAAATGTTTCCATTTCGGCACATACCTTTTTTAGTGCAGTGATTGATTAAGTTAATCCTCAGATTCAGGCTGGGGCTGTTCCTCTTTTTGAGTACAGATAATCTTATCAACTCTATATTTATCCAGACGGCATATTTCAAAGGTGAAGTCATCCCATTCAACCGTTTCCCCCTTTTTAGGAATATAGCCAAAGAGGGAAGTGACGAAGCCACCCATGGTCTGGTAATAGTCCTGTTCTTCCTCAGGCAGTTCATCAATATCGAATTTTTCCTTGAAGTCATCAATGGAGCACATACCGTCAATGTACCATTCATTGTCATCCTTTGGCACAATTTGTAATTGCTCCTGTTCATTTACGTTATTGGTATCTCCGATAAGCTCCAGAAGAATATCCTGTAGGGTAATAAATCCAATTACCCCACCATATTCGTCAAGCACAACCGCCTCATGTATGCCTGATTCCTTAAATTGCTCAAGAACACGGAAGGTTTCCATGGAGCGTGGAATGAACATTGGCTTACGGATAAATGGCTCCAGCTCCAACGATTCGTTATTAAGAGCCGCATTTAACATGTCCTTTGTGTAAATAACACCACAGAATTCATCCAGACTGTCACGACCCACAGGGATAATATATTCAGAGGAGTTTTTTATAAGGTCAAGATTGTGTTCCAGGGAATCATTGATGTCCAGCCACATCATTTGGGTTCTTGGTGTCATAAGGGAGTATGCAGTCTGGTCGCTCATGTGAAAAACCCGGTCCACCAAATCCTGCTCTGTTTTTTCAAAAGTTCCGTCCTCTGTACCCTGTTCAATAAGATCCTTAACCTCGTCTTCGGTGACCACATCCTCGTATTTTAGATTGATACCAAAGAAGCTGAGAAAAAAGCTGGCAGAGGCTTCAAGAATGGCTGTAATCGGTCTGGAGACCTTTACCAAGGTACGCAATGTGCCCTGGCAATTAATGAGTGTCTGTTCAGGATGACGCATGGCAATGGAGTTTGGTAAAAACTCGGAAAGCAGCAGGGTGAAATAGGTAACCACCACAATGCTGGCCACCAGAGCAACTGTATCATGATATGGCACGAAGCTAATATATTCTCCTACCACCGGCGAAAGCAGAACACTGGTGGCAACACCCATCAATATGCTGACCAAAGTTATGCCAATCTGAACTACAACGAATGCCAGCTCCGGTGCCTCGAAAAGTTCCAGGGCAGCTTTGGCATCTGGGACATTGTCATCAACCATTTTTTCC
>DFHJ01000118.1 GCA_002372665.1 Anaerovibrio lipolyticus | reverse complement strand
TTCTCGTGGAAGCAGGAAGCTCCCCCCTCTATAGGCGGGGGTACGTTCACTACAGTTGAGCTGTATTTCACTAATCTGATAGATAAAAAGGAAGCCTTAAAGCGGTTAAAGTATGAAAAACCAAACTGGCAGGTATGCTTTCGGACAGAGAAATCATTGAATTATTTGAGGTATATTGGGAGTGAACGGTTATGAACGCTGATCCTGTGTTGTTGCAAATGAAATATTCGAGGATAGTAGCCCTGTTGGCAAAAAGGAAAAATATTTCAATGTTGGAAGCGTTGACTATATTTTATCATTCTCAGGTGTACCAGCTTATGAGCGAGGGGATATCGGATATGCACTGCATGAGTGATGAATATCTCGTGCAGGAGCTAATGATGGAATAAATAATAATTGTCAAATTTGCAGTTGAACTATAAGTTTGCCATAGAATGTAGGAGTCGTTGCGTTGCAATGGCTTCTTTTTTTATTGGGCTATATTGGACTCAGAGTACAACACTTTTAAATGTATATTTGCTAAAGTAGTCTTAAGATAATCGGAGCATTGCAAGTAGGGGGAGTAGTTATGGCTCTTGTAGTTGCCTCTAATATGGCTGCTTTAAACACATATAATACATTGAAGAAAAATGACAAAAAGATGGCTAATAATCTGGAAAAAGTGGCTTCTGGCATGAAAATAAACAGTGCCAAGGACGACGCTTCTGGGTATGCTATTTCTGAGAAAATGCGGGTGCAAATTCGCTCATTAGAGCAGGATATTACCAATTCACAGAATGGTATTAGCTTAATGAAGGTCGCCGAAGGGGCTGTTTCATCTACGGTGGATATCTTGCGGACATTTAAGGAAAAAGCCTTGGATGCAGCCAATGATACTAATACAGATATTGATAGGGCCACTATACAGAAAGAATTGGATGAACTCATTGACCAAGTGGATGATAATGCCAATGTTACATATAACGGTAAATATTTGATTAACGGCAGTATGGAGGTAAAAATTGAGACTGATAGAGAGCAGATAATTGCAGCTCTAAACACGGAGTGGATTGAAAACAGCTTAGATCGTATTGAAGAAGCTTATGGATTGACTTTTCGAGACCCTCAGGCTACAGTACGAGAAATATTTGTGGATTTTGAAGACAAACCAGGAGCTTTTCAGGCGGCATACTGTGACTGGGAGTTTGGTTATGATGGTAAAGCTACAGGATTGGGTATTGTTATTAATACGGGTAATGTGAAGATATATGATAATACCGACCCGTCAGGATGGAGTATTGATAGAACAATTCTACATGAACTTACCCACGCTGCTATGACCACTAACATAGATTATATTTATGAACTTCCAACGTTTATTATCGAGGGGACGGCTTCATATATTCAAGGAATAGATGATTGGACAACTACTCTCGCCAGTCATGATAGGGCATGGTTACAAGATATGCTATCTGAAAGCACATATAGTGGTGCCAGTTCTAATGATCCCTATGAGGCAGGCTATATATTTCTTCGTTATCTGACCGCACAAAGTGCAGGTGACGGTAAAGAAGTAATGCATCGTTTTATGAATTCGTTAAGTCATTCATCAAAACGTGGAGTAGGGATGTTGGATGAGGCTGTACAGTTTGCGTCTAAAGGAAAGTTTTCATCCCGTGATGATATGCTTGCTAAAATGCTGGATGACTATGATATTGCTGGCAATATGACGGATTTCCTAAAAGCTTACTGTAATATAGATTTGACCAATGAAGATGTTGGTTCCACCTTGGGAAGTGATGCAGGTGGTTCTAAGTCGTTATCTGGACCAGATGTCGTGCCAGAGGCAGGTTCAACAGAGTTTTGGTACTTGCCAGGTGGTAAATACTCTTCCTTAGGTGATTTGTTGGTAGAATGGCCAGACGGCTATCAGGAAAGAATGGGGAAGCTGACTCTGCAGACAGGAACTAAGGCAGGGCAATCTATGAAAGTTAGTTTCAAGGATATGCGTGCAGAAGCTATGGGCCTTAAAGATAAGTATGGTAAAAAAATTAGCGTGAAAACTAGGGAAGAGGCCAATAATACTATCCATGTAGTTGATCAAGCACTTCGTAAAGCGATGGAACAGCAGACCACTATTGGTTCCATGCAGAGTCGTTTGGAATTTACCATCGAAAATCTTACAACAGCATACGAAAATGTCCAAAATGCTGAATCCACGATACGGGATGCAGATATGGCCAAGGAAATGACGGACTATTCAAAGAACAATGTTTTACTGCAAGCAGCTCAGTCTATGTTAGCTCAGGCTAATCAAAATAGTTCACAGGTTCTTAGTTTATTACAGTGATTGCAGTAGATTACGTATAAGTTTATGGGGGAGTAGTTATGGCTCTTGTAGTTGCCTCTAATATGGCTGCTTTAAACACATATAATACCTTGAAGAAAAATGACAAAAAGATGGCAAATAATCTGGAAAAAGTTTCCTCTGGCATGAAAATAAACAGTGCCAAGGATGACGCCTCAGGGTATGCTATAGCCAAGAAAATGTCAGTCATGGAACGGTCTTTGCAGCAGGATATTAGGAATGTGCAAACTGGTAATAATCTTGCTGCTATTGCTGGTGGCGCAGTGGATGATATAGTACAAAATTTACGGTATTTAAAGGAAAAGGCAATAGATGCTGCTAATGATACCAATACTGATACAGATAGGGAGATAATTCAAAAAGAAGTGAATCAGCGACTACAGCATATAACTGATGTAGCTGCGACAACGAATTATAATGGCAAGGTGTTATTAAATGGTGATTATCGTGAAATTATAAGCCTTAATCAAGGAAATGCTGCTACAGCAACAGATAATTGGGAAGTTGTTAATGGCATGGTAGTTAGTAAAAAAAATAGGGTATTAAGAACTGCAAAATTTGAGAGGATAGATAGCGGTCCGGGAAATACTCAACCTGGCAGAACAAGTGTTACAGTATATGGCTTTGGTAGCACATATGAGGGAGCAACATTTAGTGGCAGGGTACTTTATAGTCATTCAACTGGAATACAGTTATTTTTTGATCATGAAATGTATAACGGTAGTACTAACGTAGCCGCCACTGTATCAGATTATCACGGGGAGGCATTTTCCTTGCAATTTATATCTGAGGATGAAAATTCAGAAGCAAATTGGAATTTAACGAATTTTGTGTTTGATGCTACAATAAATAATTCAGAATCAAAGTTATTGTATTCAGAAGTGGAATCAGATGATCCTGCGATTAGTGCTCATAATAAATATACATACTATATTGGAATAAAAGATGTAGAAAGCATTGATGTTTTACCAGATTCCATTTTTTGGGGTGTAAGAACTGCCAACAAGAATGCTAACATTCCGGCCAGGTTTGATAGCAATACTGAGGGAATTCATGGTTTTGTTAATGAATATTCGGGAAGTGAAGCAACTATTATGTGGTATCAAGAAGGTGTAGTTAGAATTTGGTTTGATGCTGATCCTTTATTAGGACATAATGTAATAGGAGATAGAGCAGTTGGTGAAAAAGTTACCTTGGGTTCTGGTACAGGTACGACAGAAAGAATAGATGTAAATAGTTCAACTGAAAAGCGCAAACCACTGGTTATTCATGATGGCCCCAAAGCCAGTCAGGAACTTCATATGTTTTTTAATGGTATGTCGCCAAAGGATATGGGGATAGACGGACTTAGAGTAGTTCCGCGGGAAGCCGCTGAGCAGGCTATTGATAAAATTGATAATGCTATTTCTTATTCCTTGAATGAAGCTACAAGAATCGGTGCTTATCAGCAAAGATTGGAGGTAGACGCAGCTAATTTAGTCGTTGCAGAGGAAAATACGACTAATGCTAAAAGTGTTATTATGGATGCAGATATGGCAAAGGAAATGACGGACTATTCAAAGCACAATGTTTTGTTGCAAGCCGCTCAGTCTATGTTAGCCCAGGCAAATCAGAACAGCTCTATGGTGCTGAGCTTACTACAATAATAATTTGGAACTGTCGTATATATTGCGGCAGTTCTTTTATGGTGCATCCGGTATTTTTTTCAAAAATCATTAACACTTTTCGATTTCAGATGTATAAAAAACAGAAAGAAGAAATGTCTGTAGATGATGTGGTAGCGGCTTATGGGCAGCCTAATGCCGTAGTAGGTGACCACATTATATATCATTCTGCCAATAATCCGTCAGTAGGACTGAATTTTGAGATAGAATCAAATCATGTAGAAAAGATAGTGTGTGGTATGTTGCAATAAGGTGGGGGTTGTATGAAAAAGAAAATGATAGCATTGGTGGCCGGTCTTACCATGGCAGCTTCAGCAGTTTGTTGTGCCATGATTTCTCCTGAGGGAATAGCGATTTCTGGTGTGGCTCCTGGTTCTTCTGTAGCTGATGCTACAGCTAAACTTGGTAATCCTCAGTATGCCGGAGATAAGATTTACTTCACCAACGGGATCGTTATTGAGCGTTCGGATTACAATCCGAACATGGTAGAGGAAATAGAGACCACTGCTGCCGGCAATGCCACCCCAGGGGGATTGGCTGTGGGTATGCCAGAGTCATCTATTACTGCTACCTATGGGGCTCCGGATAAAATTGACAGGGATTATAATGATACGGAATATACCTATTACAGTACAGATTATTTAAAAAAGCTGGAATTTAAGGTAGTGGGTGGCAATATTGTAAAGATACAATGCAAGCTTCGCGACTAAATTATGTTAGTTTCAGACAACAAAAATATCCTCCAAGGGATTTGAAGCCTTTGGGGGATTTTATTTTTTGTTACTCAAATAAAATACCATTGTGTTAGAATACCAGTTGCGGTAAAATAATATGACTGAGTATTTGAAGCATTTTATAAGCGAGGTGAAAACACCGTAGTTGGTAGATTAGGCTGCGGTGAATAGTTGCAGAATATAGCAGAAGAAATTATTGAATTTGCTGATAGAAGCGAAGCATTGGCTTTGCTGGGAGAAAGAGACGAGTATGTTCGTGTACTGATGGAGAATTTTGATGCCCGGTTCATCAGCCGTGGGGAGGTGCTGGAAATCAGTGGTGAGTCATCCCAGGTGGAGCCAGCGGCCAAGATTATGCGGGAGCTGCAGTACCTGTACAGACAGGGTAATGCCATCACCATGCACGAAGTAAGATATAGCATAGGCTTGGTAAAGGGCGGCAAGGGTGAGGCCCTTCACAGCCTTTTTGGAGATACCATTTTGGTAACCTCCCGTGGACGTCATGTACGTCCCAAGACCTTGGGCCAGCGTGTTTATGTGGATGCCATCAAGAGGAATTCCATTACCTTTGGTGTGGGCCCTGCGGGAACGGGAAAAACGTATCTTGCGGTGGTTTTGGCTTGTGCCGCCCTTCGTAACCGTGAGGTGGAAAAGCTGATTCTTACCCGCCCGGCGGTGGAGGCCGGGGAAAAGCTGGGCTTTTTGCCGGGAGATTTGCAGGAAAAGGTTGATCCATACCTTCGTCCCCTTTATGATGCCCTGCAGGATATATTGGGACAGGACACATATCAGAAGCTGATGACCAAAGGGGTTATTGAGATTGCCCCCTTGGCTTATATGCGTGGCCGTACTTTGGAAAATGCCTATGTTATTCTTGACGAAGCCCAAAACACTACTGCCAAGCAGATGAAAATGTTTTTGACCCGTCTTGGTTTTGGTTCCAAGATGGTGGTAACCGGTGACCCAGGGCAGATAGATTTGCCCAGGGGAGTTACCTCAGGCTTGATAGAGGCAACTCAGGTCCTTGAAAAGGTAAAGGGCATTGAAATAGTACGTATGGAAGCCATGGATGTAATCAGACATGACGTGGTATCAAGAATAGTGGAGGCTTATGACCGTTATGAGGCTTCCCGCAGAGAAGATTAATAGGAGAATTTGCCAATGGATGTTATTATCAGCCGTGAGCCTGAAGATTTAAAGCTGGAGCCGGAAATCGAGGAAATTGTGCGTAATGCTGCCGAGGTTACCGGGCCTCTTTATGGAGTTGAAAATGGAGAGGTAAGCATTACCCTCACCAATAATGAATATATCCATGAGCTCAACAATAAATATCGTGGTCTGGATCGCCCCACCGATGTACTGTCCTTTGCCTTTGCAGACAGTCAGGAGGATGAGCCTGAGATTGAGGGCGGTCTGGAGACTGAGATTTTGGGAGATATTATTATTTCCGTGGAAAAGGCTCAGGAGCAGGCCAAGGAATATGGACACAGCCTTAAAAGAGAGCTGTCATTCCTCACTGTTCACGGTATGCTTCATCTTATGGGGTATGACCACATGGATGAGGAAGAACGGCTGGAAATGGAAGAAGAACAGCGTTATGTAATGGGGAAGCTGGGAATCAGCCGTGAGGACGGTGATGATAAGGATATGCAGCTTCCACTGGCCCAGGCTCCTGATGTTGTGAAGGGGAAGGGCGTAGAAATTGACATAAACTCTATTCCCAAGAATGAGCCCAAGAAACTCCCAAAGGATTACAAATCTGGTTTTGTGGCAGTAATCGGCCGTCCAAATGTGGGAAAGTCCACTCTGATAAACAGCCTTATCGGTCAGAAAATTGCCATTATGTCAGATAAGCCCCAGACTACCCGTAACAGAATCATGTGCGTGTTGACCAAGCCAGATGCCCAGCTGGTATTTTTGGATACTCCCGGTATTCATAAGCCTATTGACAAGCTGGGAGAATACATGGTAAAAGCCGCTGAGGGCACTTTGCAGGAGGTTGATGCCATTATTTTTGTGGTGGATGCCAACGAGAAGTTTGGTCCTGGTGAGCATTATATTCTTGAGCGCCTCAAGTCCACCAAAAAGCCTGTTGTGTTGGCTATTAACAAGGTGGATTTGCTGGAGGACAAGGAGGCTCTGCTTCCAATTATTACCAATTACAACGGTAAGTACGATTTTGCGGCTACAGTTCCTATATCTGCTTTGGAGGAAAACAATCTGGAGGGCCTGCTGGATGAGGTGAAAAAGTACCTTCCAAAGGGGCCTCAGTATTACCCTGAGGATATGGTGACAGACCAGCCGGAACGCTTGATTATCGCGGAAATGGTTAGGGAAAAGGTGCTGCACCTTACCCGTGATGAGGTGCCTCATTCCATTGCTGTGGATGTGGATGAAATGAAGATTCGTGACAATGGGGATAACTATGTTCGGGTAACTATTTATGTGGAGCGTGATTCCCAAAAGGGTATCATAATAGGCAAGAAGGGTGCCATGCTGAAGGAAATTGGTGCCCAGGCCCGTCAGGATGTACAGATGCTGTTAGGCGGCAAGGTGTTCCTTGATCTTTGGGTTAAGGTAAAGAAGGATTGGCGTAAAAGGGAAAATATCCTTAAGGGATTCGGTTTTGAATAATGGGACAGTATCAGACTGATGCCCTGGTGCTGGGGGTAAAGAACTGGGGCGAAGCAGATAAAATAATTACCCTGCTTTCCCGTGATTATGGAAAGATAACGGCCACGGCCTTTGGCTGTCGTCGTCCTAAAAGCCCTTTGGCGGGGGCCCTGCAAATGTTTAATGAGGTGGATATTCAGCTTACCAAGGGAAACCATCTGGATACGGTTCGTCAGGCATCACTAAAGCATGTAAACCGAACCATGAGCACGGATTTTTCCGCCATGGCCTATGGGGCCTTTGTGGCTGAATTGGCCACCAACTTGGCAGTGGAGGGCTTTCCTCAGGTAGATATGTATGATAAGCTGTTGGAGGTTTTCGACGCCTTTGGTAGTCGCAATCCACGTATAGCAGCATTGGCAGCCGCCTTTCAAATTTTGGAATTTTCTGGTATGCAGTTATCCTATGAACGTTGCGTCAGAAGTAATCGGGAAATTCAGGGCGATGCCTTCTTTTCCATTCAGGAGGGTGGGGCAATACTTCCGGAGATGGTACAGCCAGAGGATAAGGAGCTTGTGGAATATCCAGAAGCACTGCGGGTGTTTATCGGACAGCTTCTGAAGCTTAATTGGCTTGATAAGCCTGCGTTTAAGGTTAGTGGCAGTATTATGGTGCAGGCGGAATCATTACTTTTGGGGTATTTATACAATATGTTCGGCAAGCCAATGAAATCCCTGAAGTTTATACAGCAGCTGTGATACCTCCTTCGCCCTTCGGGCAACTCCCCCAGAGGGGAAGGCTATTTTTGCAAAAAAAAAGAGGGATGAACCCAAATATCACATTTGGGACATCCCTTTTTCCTTTTAATTATTTACCGAAATATCTCTTTAACAGGCCTTCAAAGCCCTTGCAGTGACGTGCCTCGTCCTTGCACATTTCATGAACAGTGTCATGAATAGCATCAAGATTCAGCTTCTTGGCGTGAACGGCCAGCTTTTTCTTGCCCTCGCAGGCACCAAATTCAGCATCTACACGCATTTTGAGATTCTTTTCCGTACTATCGGTCAATACCTCGCCTAACAATTCAGCAAATTTTGCTGCGTGCTCAGCCTCTTCCCAAGCATAGCGCTTGAAGGCTTCGGCTACCTCAGGATAACCTTCGCGGTCAGCTACCCGACTCATAGCCAGGTACATACCAACCTCGGTGCATTCGCCATTGAAGTTCTGCTTCAACCCTTCAATAATTTCTGAGTCAACGCCCTGAGCCACACCCAGCTTATGCTCATCAGCTAACTGCTGACCGCCTTCTTCCATTTTGTTGAACTTTTCAGAACCAACATGGCAGATAGGACACTCAGCTGGTGGGGCATCTCCTTCATGAACGTAACCACAAACACTGCATACATATTTAGCCATACTGTACCTCCTTAATAATAGTACACACACTAAGCCTCTTACATATTATTATATCGAAAATGGTACAAAAATAAAGAATAATTTGACATTTTTATTAACTCGATTTGTTTTTTTAGGACTCACTATTTTTAGTGTTATCTTCTCTGCCGTTTTGGGCCTTTATCCATTGGGAGTAAGGCTGTGCATATTCATTGCTGCGGTTGGCCTGTACATAAGCATAGAAGTTACGAACCTGCTGGGCACGCTTATGAATTTCCTCTCCCTTCCAATTATTCTTTTTGCCGGGAGCAAACAAATTTGTTCCGCCCAGAGCATACTGCCGTGCTACAATATCCTCCAAGGTCACATCCGGATTGGATAAAATGTCATAGAACACTGCGAAAGTTGTGGTGCGTCCATGTCCTGCCTGACAATGAAAATGCAGCCATGAATCAGATGGCAGATTTTTGTAAAAGGACATAAACTCATCTATATCCTCATCCGTAGGCGCACACTGGTCTGGAACAGGAATGCGTTTGTAGTTCATTCCCAGTCGTGCAACTAGTGCTTCCTCTGTTTCAGCCTTTTCCACCTTTACATTGCAAGCTGTAAGGAGCTTTGTATCAGCATTGCCCAGAGGAACAAAGGTTATTTCCTTGCCAACTATGGACCGTAATTTTTTTTCTTCAACCTGTGGTACATCCGCTGAACTAATGCTATAGTTGTCTAAATTTTTTTTCTTGTAGCTGCTTACAGGAATGTCGCCATTGATAAAGCCATGGGATTCCTTCCGCAAATCTAATATATAGATGACCGCGTTTTTCCCGGCATGCTGGTATATTTTATCCCTAATCATAGAGAGTCCGGAACCGGAAAATTCACCGCTGGCAGAACATCTTAGGGCATCCATTCCTTGACGGGAGGGCACCGGATTCAACGATTGTGAAAATTCATCTGTCATAAATCGAAAACTGCGGGGTAATACGGCTCCTGGCTTGGAATCCAGTCGCCAAACGGGTGCGTCCTGCTTTTCACCGGCCTGCGCTGTTGCCATTAGCATGATAAGCAGGGAACAGATAATGGCAAATATACTGCAGGTGGACTTGTTTATTGTATACTTTATTCTCAACATGAAAATACAACCTCCTATCTTTTTGGGCATCCATTAAAGTCCTACTCTTGACAAATTCTACATGTGCTAAAAAAATCCTGCTACCCCTCCAGTATGCAGGTGATATTATTTGTAGTTGGGTGGTAAATGTGATAGAATTTCTTGTTAGTATTAAAATATATATATAATTATGAGAATTAACAGTAGTTTTGGGGAGAGAAAATGTTTGAAATAATTACAAAATCACCGGATGAAACGGCGGCCATAGGCGAAAAAATGGGCCGTTTTTTTTCTAAGGGCATAGTGATTTGCTTATATGGTGACCTGGGGGCGGGAAAGACCCTATTTACACAGAATCTGGCAAAGGGGCTGGACATAGATGAGGACGTGACCAGTCCAACCTTTAATATAATGAATGTATATGAGGGCAGACTGACACTATATCATTTTGACCTATATCGCCTTGAGCAGGAATATGAGCTGGAGGATATTGGCTTCTACGATTATGTGGATGCTCCTGATGGTATTGTGGTAATAGAGTGGGCAGATAAATTTGCTGATTGTTTGCCGGATGATTTTGTGCTGCTTACTATTGAGCGTACAGATGGCGATGACAACGAGCGCCGACTGATTTTTGATTTACATGGGGAGGCGTATGCCAATATTTTACGGGAGGTTGAGGAGCTGTGCCAATTTTAGCAATGGATACTGCTACCATGGTTTCCAGCGTGGCAGTTGCAGATAATAAAAAATTACTGGCTGAATTAATCGTAGAAAATAAACTGACACATTCTGAGACCTTGCTTCCCCACGTGGAGCAGGTGCTAAATATGGCAGGAGTAACAAAGGACGATTTGGAGGCTGTAGCTGTAAGTCTAGGCCCCGGCTCGTTTACAGGTCTTCGTATTGGATTGGCTGCAGCGAAGGCTATAGCCTATGGTTTAAATATTCCAATTATTGGAATTCCAACCATGGAGGGACTTGCCTGGCATTTTCCTGTTCCTGGAATACGGGTGGCAGGCTTTATAGATGCTCAGAAGGGTAATGTTTACACTGCTCATTATAAATGGAACGGCAGCAGCTTTGACGAGGTAAAGTCAATTGAGGTGGTATCCTTGGAGGACGCCGTTAATATTTGCAGCGAGCTTGATGAGCCTGTGATGGCTGTTGGTGATATGGTTTCAAAGAAGCTTACCAGGCTGGATAATTTGCCGGAAAACCTTATTATCCCACCGAAGCATACAATGATGCCAAGGGCAGCAAATATTGCCATGGCGGGATTAAAAAAGCTGGCAGCAGGTAATGTGGGGTCAGTGATGGATATGGAGCCTATTTACATAAGAAAATCTGAGGCAGAGGTTCTTTGGGAG
This sequence comes from Anaerovibrio lipolyticus, assembly GCA_002372665.1. Lineage (GTDB taxonomy): Bacteria > Bacillota > Negativicutes > Selenomonadales > Selenomonadaceae > Anaerovibrio > Anaerovibrio lipolyticus_C. Next base: position 7,544 of record DFHJ01000118.1, on the reverse strand, counting down.
AAGCGGCAGGAAAAGCTGACCTCATCCCTCAGCCAGCCAGCTGACACCTTCCCCGGAGGGGAAGGCAATGGGAGCATAAAATGATTACCTTTAGAAAAATGGTGCCTGAGGATTGTGATGCAGTGGCTGAGGTGGAAAAGCAGTGCTTTTCCACACCATGGTCCCGTGAATCCTTTTGGCGTGATGCCTCCAGCAGTGATACCTATTATCTCCTTGCCATTGATGAGGAAGCCGATAACAAGGTAATTGGCTATGTGGGATGCTGGATTTTGGCGTATGAAGGCAGTATTACCAATGTGGCCATTGCACCCGAATATCGTCGTCAGGGAATAGGGCGACAGATGCTTCTTAAATTAATCGAGGAGGTCAAGGCCCGTGGGGTTACGGCTATGACATTAGAGGCAAGGGTTTCCAATACTCCTGCCATTAAATTATATGAAGGTCTGGGCTTTAGAAGCGTAGGACAACGACCAAAATATTATACCAGCCCTGTGGAGGATGCTGAAATAATGTGGAATACCCATATTTAGGCTGGTTATTGATATGGAGAAAAATATGGATAAGGTTAATAAGGACAAAGAAAAAATTGTTACGCTGGCAATAGAATCCAGCTGTGATGAAACCTCTGCGGCTGTGCTGGTGGGGGGCAGAACTGTGCTTTCCAACATCATAGCAACCCAGATTCCAATACATAGAAAATTTGGCGGAGTGGTGCCGGAAATTGCCTCCCGCAAGCATATTGTCAATGTGATGCCGGTTATTGATGAGGCACTGGAAAAGGCCGGTGTGACTCTGAAGGACATCGATCAGGTGGCTGTAACCTACGGCCCGGGGCTGGTGGGAGCCTTATTGGTAGGTGTATCTGCGGCAAAAGCTTTGGCATTTACTTTAGGGGTGCCCCTCATTGGAGTAAATCATCTGGAGGGACACATTTTTGCCAATTTCCTTAGTGCACCTGAGTTAAAACCACCATTTATGTCCTTGGTTGTTTCCGGCGGACATACCTCCCTGGTTCATGTAAAGGGTTACAATTCCTTTAGCCTTATGGGACAGACACGAGATGATGCAGCGGGAGAGGCCTTTGATAAGGTGGCACGGGTTATGGGGCTGCCATATCCAGGTGGTCCCCAGATAGATAAGCTGGCCCAGGAGGGAGACCCGATGGCTATTGATTTTCCTAGAGCTTTGCAGGAAAAGGGCAACTACGAGTTCAGCTTCAGCGGCTTGAAGTCTGCGGTACTTAACTACCTTAACAGCATGAAGCTGAAGGGAATTGAAGTAAACAAGGCTGATGTGGCGGCCTCATTTCAGCATACTGTTATAGAGGTATTATTGTCCAAGGCACTGGATGCAGTAAAGGAAACGGGCTGCGACACTTTGGTATTGGCTGGTGGTGTGGCGGCAAACAGCACTTTGGAGAGCCGTCTTCGTGAGGTGACAGCCAAGAATAATATTAAATTCTACTTCCCGGATAAAATCCTTTGTACTGATAATGCTGCCATGATAGGTTGCCGGGGATACTATCAGTCCCTGGCAGGTAATTACTCAGACTTATATTTGAATGCGGTGCCTGGGCTGGCGTTGCAGGATTTATAGCATTATATTGGACTGTACATTTATTGAGTTGTAATTAGAATGGATTGTATGATGAAACACCATGAAAATGATACAGCTATATATCGGGAGCATACAGCACTGACTGCGGTGCAGATAGAGCTGATACGGCGCATGAGCGGTTGCTTTGGCTTTATCGCGGATTTTGCCCATGCCCATCTCCTTTTGTATGTGAAAACCAGGAATCCTGATGTTTACATGATTATGAGACATCATAAGCCCCATACCTTTTATAGTCAGGTGGAGCTTCCAAAGGTGGGAAGCACGGTGCAGGCCCAGATGGAGCCATTGGTGGCCTATGTATTTGAGAAGGAAAAATCTATTCATGGCCGTAGGGAGTGGCGCTTGGGCATGACCCTTGATATGTATGCCTATCCTATCAAAGAAGACAACGATGTTATTGGCGTTATTACCCTTGAAACCAGCAAGGAGTATGCCTCTGGCAGTAATTATTACCAGACTCTGGATACAGTGGAGCTTCTTATGCAGTATTCCAAGCGGAATATTGATATGGAAAGGTTTAGCCCTATTTTCGCTGGAACTGGCGTGGTTATTGCGGATAATAAGAATCGCATTACCTACGTAAATCTTTCCGCCAAGAGAATATATCGGGCTTTGGGCATAAATCATCTTTTGGGGGCAAGGCTTCCAGATCGGGAAATCAGTGCCATGCTTCACAGGGAAACCTTTGACAGCAGCCGTCCCTTTGAAAAGGAAATCCAGATAGGGGACATGATACTGCTTCAGCGGGATATTAAGCTGGAGGAAGCGGGGATATTGCAGCGGCGTATTTTGCTGCTTTCCGATGTTACGGAGGTTCGCAAAAAAGAGCGGGAGATTAAGATAAAAACCGCGGTAATCCAGGAGATTCATCATCGGGTAAAGAATAACCTTCAGACTATTGCCAGCCTTTTAAGACTTCAGGGGCGGCGGTCCAAGTCCCCGGAGGTTAAGGCGGCCTTGCAGGAAAGTACCAACCGAATTTTGAGTATGGCTGTGGCCCATGAATTTTTGTCCCAGCATGATAGGGAAGAAATTAATGTAAATGAAGTTACCAAAGGGATAATTGAGCGGGTGGCACCGAATATGGTGGACAAGGATTTTGTCCTTACCAGTAAAATAGAAGGCCCTGAGGTGGTATTGCCATCCCAGAATGCCAGCAATCTGGCAGTAATAATAAACGAGCTGATATTAAACTCTATAGAGCATGGCTTTGAAGGTCGCAGTCATGGTCTGATTGGCCTCAGGACTGCCATTGAGGAAAAGGGTTATCTAATAGAACTGTATGATGATGGTATAGGCTTGCCGGAAAATTTTGATATAGACAAGGCAAAATCTTTGGGGCTGCAGATTATAAAAACCTTGGTGCAGGATGATATAGGCGGCAGCTTTGAAATGAAGAATGCCCAAGGTGCCCATTGTATTTTGCATATACCAGTAAAGAATGTGGGAGGAGAGTAAGTATGAATCCCTTGAAAATTCTTATTGCCGATGATGAAGCCTTGATCCGTATGGACATGAAGGAATTGCTGGAGGAGGCCGGTCATGAAGTGGTCGGCGAGGCTCCAAATGGCCGCAAGGCTGTGGAACTGGCCAAAAAGTTAAAGCCGGACCTTTGTATATTCGATGTGAAAATGCCGGAAATGGATGGTATTGAGGCGGCAAAAATCGTCAGCAAGGAAAAAATTGCTCCCGTGGTGCTGCTGACAGCCTTTAGTCAGCCGGAATTTGTTAAGCGGGCTACTGATGCAGGCGTGCAGGCTTATCTGGTAAAGCCGGTGCAGGAAGCAAATCTGTTCCCCGCCATTGAGGTGGCGATGTCCAGGTATCAGGATATGCAGGGCTTGGAGGATGAGCTTTTCAAGGTAAAGGATACCTTGGAAATGCGCAAGCTGTTGGACAGAGCCAAGGGAATCCTTATGGATGTCCATAATATCAGCGAAAGTGAAGCCTTTAATCGTATCCAAAAATACAGTATGGCAAAGCGAAAGACAATAAAGGAGGTTGCTGAGGCAATTATCAGGGCGGCAACTAAATAACACAATTATATACGTAATCATTAACTTCGTTTCCGTTTCGGGGCGAAGTTTTTTGTTTTTTTGACTTTTTACTTGATTTTTTGCTCAAATAGATTTATCATAATACTCGGAGTTAGCACTCAGCTAAATGGAGTGCTAACAACAAGGCTTTAGTTTACAAACTATCTTTTAGGAGGCAGATAAATATGATTAGACCATTAGGTGACAGAGTCGTTATTGAAGTTGCTGAGGCAGAGACCAAGACTGCCAGCGGTATCATCCTTGCAGACACTGCAAAGGAAAAGCCTATGAAGGGCAAGGTTATTGCAGCAGGCCCAGGCAGCATTGATAAGGACGGCAACCGTATTGCTATGGAGGTTAAGGCTGGGGACAGCGTTCTCTATTCCAAGTATGCCGGCACTGAGGTTAAGATTGATGGCAAGGATTATCTCATTATGCGCCAGAGCGATATTCTCGGCGTAATCGAGTAATCACAATAAGCCCGAAACTATCGGTTTATCTTATTTCTAATATATATTATTGGAGGCATTTAAAATGGCAAAGCAGATTTTATTTGATGAAGAAGCTCGTCGTGCTCTGGAAAAGGGCGTTGACGCATTGGCAAATGCAGTAAAGGTTACCCTTGGTCCAAAGGGTCGTAACGTAGTTCTTGATAAGAAGTTTGGTGCACCTACCATTACTAATGATGGTGTTACCATTGCCCGTGACATTGAGCTGGATGATCCATTTGAGAATATGGGTGCCCAGCTGGTTCGTCAGGTTGCTACCAAGACCAACGACATTGCCGGTGATGGTACTACCACTGCAACTCTTTTGGCTCAGGCCATGATTCATGAGGGTATGCGTAACGTAGCTGCCGGTGCGAACCCTATGGTTCTGAAGAAGGGTATTGAAAAGGCAGTTAAGACTCTGGTAGCTGAGCTTAAGAAGGTTTCCAAGCCAGTAGAGTCCCAGAAGGCAATTGCACAGGTTGCAACTGTATCCTCTGCTGATGAGGAAATCGGTCAGTATATTGCTGACGCTATGGAGAAGGTTGGCAAGGAAGGTGTTATCACCGTTGAGGAGTCCAAGGGTATGGAGACCAGCCTTTCCGTTGTAGAGGGTATGCAGTTCGATCGTGGCTACATCTCCCCTTACATGGTTACTGATACTGATAAGATGGAAGCTGTAATGAACGATCCTTATATCCTCATTACTGATAAGAAGATTTCCGCCGTTAACGATATACTCCCAATTCTTGAGCAGGTTGTTAAGATGGGCAAGGAACTGGTTATCATCGCTGAGGATTTGGATGGTGAGGCTCTGGCTACCATCGTTGTAAATAAGCTCCGTGGTACCTTCAAGGCTCTGGCTGTTAAGGCTCCTGGCTTTGGTGATCGCCGCAAGGCTATGCTGGAGGATATTGCAATCCTCACCGGTGGTCAGCTGATTTCTGAGGAGCTGGGCCGTAAGCTGGACAGCGTAACTATCGAGGATCTTGGTCGTGCCCGTCAGGTACATTCCTCCAAGGAAAATACTACTATTGTTGATGGTATGGGTGAAAAGAGTGCAATCTCTTCCCGTATCGAGCAGATTAAGAAGCAGATTGCTGACACTACCTCCGACTTTGATAAGGAGAAGCTCCAGGAGCGTCTGGCTAAGCTCTCCGGCGGCGTAGCTGTTATTGAAATCGGTGCTGCTACCGAGGTAGAGATGAAGGACAAGAAGCTCCGTGTTGAGGATGCTCTCCATGCTACCCGTGCTGCTGTTGAAGAAGGTATCGTAGCCGGTGGTGGCACTACCTTTATTGATATTCTCCCAGCTTTGGATGCTCTTGAGGCTGATGGGGATGTTAAGACTGGTATTAATATTGTACGTCGTGCAGTTGAGGAGCCAGTTCGCCAGATTGCAAACAATGCAGGTCTTGAGGGTTCTGTAGTAGTTGCTGAGGTTAAGAACAGTGCTGTAGGTGTTGGCTTCGATGCTTACAAGGGCGAGTATGTTGATATGATTGCCAATGGTATTGTTGACCCTGCAAAGGTTACCCGTTCTGCTCTGCAGAATGCTGCTTCCATCGCTGCTATGGTTCTCACCACTGAGACCTTGGTTGCTGATAAGCCAGCTCCAGAGGGTGGTGCAAATCCTATGGCTGGTGCAGGCGCAATGGGCGGCATGCCAGGTATGATGTAAAAAAGGCCACCGTATGGACACTATCCTACTATGTGTACATAATACTTGACTTAGATATTTTAATAGTCTATAATACGTACCGTGATTTTGGCTTTAGGGTCAAAATCACGGTAATATTATTTTTGAAGTCCTTATGTTCATATTAATGAAAGAACTGATTGTTCTAGCGCATGGCCTTGCTTTGGTATAAAGCAAGGTGACGAGGAAGAGGTTGTCGATTTATCAGCGGATGCCTCTCGGCTTGCCGGTCGTTAGAATGCTGTCAAAACTGTTGGGTGACTGACAGGACAGAGCGGCATTTGGGCAGTACATGGGACTTCCAGTTTTATATTGGAGGTTTTTCTTATGTGTGGTATCGTTGGTTACATTGGTAGCAAGCAGGCTACCCCATTCCTTATTGAGGGACTTACCAAGTTGGAGTATCGTGGCTATGACTCTGCTGGTATTGCAGTTCTCAACGGGGAGAAGATTCGCGTAGAGAAGTCCGTAGGCCGTCTGGCTGCTTTGGAGGAAAAGATTGAGAGCAATGTTCCTGAGGGTAATATCGGTATCGGTCATACCCGTTGGGCAACCCATGGTCGTCCATCCGACAATAACTCTCATCCACATACTGACTGTCATGGCGATTTTGCGGTAGTACATAACGGTATTATCGAGAACTACATGACCCTTAAAGAGGATTTGATTGCAAAGGGCCATAAGTTCCTGTCTGACACGGATACTGAGGTTTTGCCCCATCTTTTGGAAGAAGTTTATAACGGCGATTTCGAGGCATCTGTTCGTGAGGTTATTAAGCGCATTGAGGGTTCCTATGCCATCGTATTCATGAGCAAGAATGACCCTGATAAGCTGATTTGCACCAAGCAGGACAACCCTATGGTTATCGGTCTGGGTGATGATGAGAATTTCATCGCTTCCGATATTCCTGCTATTATTTCCCGTACCCGTCGCACCTATATCGTAAATGATGGTGAGGTTGCTGTTGTAAAGAAGGATTCCGTGTGGATTACCAATAGCTTGGGCGAGCCTATTACCAAGAAGGTATTTGAGGTTAACTGGAATGCTGAGGCAGCTGAAAAGGGCGGCTATGAGCATTTCATGCTGAAGGAGATTCACGAGCAGCCTAAGGCAGTTCGCGACACCTTGGCTTCCCGTATTGCCAAGGACAATTCTGCTGTAGTTCTTGAGGAGCTCAGCTGGACTGAGGAATATGTAAATTCCTTCTCCAAGATTTTCATTGTGGCCTGTGGTACTGCATATCATGCAGGTCTTGTAGGTAAGTATTATATTGAACGTTTGGCCCGTATCCCGGTAGAGGTGGATATTGCTTCTGAGTTCCGTTATCGTCAGCCTATTATTGATGATAACACTCTCTGTATTGTGGTAAGTCAGTCCGGTGAGACCAGTGACACCATGGCTGCCATGAAGGAGGCCAAGCGTCTTGGGGCCAAGACCTTGGCTGTAACCAACGTTGTCGGTTCTTCCATTGCCCGTGAGGCAGATCAGGTTATTTACACCATGGCAGGTCCTGAGATTGCTGTAGCTTCCACCAAGGCTTATACGACCCAGCTCATCGTTATGTTCCTGCTGGGGGCTTATATGGCAGGCCTCCGTGGCACTGTTGCTCCTCGTCGCATGAAGGAGCTTCTGGGCAAGCTGCGGGAGATTCCTTCCCAGATCAGTGAGACTTTGGAGGACGTGGAGCCTATTAAGGTATTTGCC
>DFHJ01000041.1 GCA_002372665.1 Anaerovibrio lipolyticus | reverse complement strand
AGAACACGACAAAAAGTTTGTATAACGAGCTTTAAGATGTCCCCTTCCTCTTTAGGTGGGGGAAAACAACTACAACAGCTGATGAGCATATCTCCCAGCTCGTTGAAACGCTAATTGGAAGATTTTTCTTCTAAAGAAGAAAAATTTGAACAATGGCGTTATAAATAAAAGGCTTATAGGGCGGTCTAAAATGACCGTCCTTTTGAATACGGGAATATTCTTCATAAAATGGAAAAAATGGGCTATCTGCGGTATAATGTTTTAGTTAGACATTAATGTGGAAAACAGTTTTTTGGATTGGATTGAGATTTTTGAAACGATTAATTGTTAATGCTGACGATTTTGGTCGGCATGAGCTCATAAATAAAGCGGTGGAGCAGGCTGTGGAAAAGGGGATTTTGCGTTCTGCCACCTTGATGCCAGGCGCCAAAGCCTTTGACTCCGCGGTGGAAATAGGTAAAAGCCATCCTCAGCTTGGAGTGGGAATACATTTTACCTTGGTAAATGGATACCCTGTATTGCCACCATCTGAAATCCCTTCTCTGGTAACAGAGGAAGGGGTCTTTGTAGAAGACCATACTGCTTTTGTGAAGAAGCTGGTTTCTGGTCATGTCAATATGCAGGAGGTTCGTGCAGAGCTAAGTGCCCAGTTGAGAAAGATGCAAAATACGGGGCTTCATCTGACTCACGTGGATAGTCACCAGCACATGCACACACTGCCCGGCGTGATTAATGTGGTTTTGGATTTGGCTAAGGAAGCTGGCATTAGGGCAGTCCGTATACCAAAGGCACCTCTTTTCAGCGGTGAGTTTGGAGGTATAGGACAGCTTATTGGTCGTGTTGGCCTGGGCACTTTGGCCATGATAGCAGGTGGCAAGGCAAAAAGCAGAAATATTGCTTTTCCTGATTATTTTGCCGGTATTGTGGCTGGTGAAGCAGTATCTGAGGATAATCTCTTGGGAGTGATTAAGAGCCTGAAGTCTGGCACTACTGAGGTAATGATGCACCCTGGTACTGATAATAAGCAGCTGATTCCTGATACTGGCTGGGACCATGATTTTGAGGCGGAATTTGGCGCCATGATTTCCCCTGCTGTAATGGAGCTGATTAAAGCCCAGAAGGTGGAAATAACCAATTTTAGTTCACTGGTAACAGAGAATTAAGGAGACAAAGGAACCTATGGATAAAATAACAATCATAGTTCCCTGCTATAATGAGCAGGAGGGCGTGGAACAATTTTATACGGTGGTCACTGATGTCTTGAAGAATATAAAGGACTGTGAGTTTCGCTATCTTTTTGTAAATGATGGGAGTACCGATGATACCTTGCTAAAAATCAGGGAGCTGGCGGCTGACCATGAGGATGTATCCTATATCGGACTTTCCAGAAACTTTGGCAAGGAGCCTGCCATGATGGCGGGACTTGATTATGCAGAGGGTGACGCTGTCATTATTATGGATGCAGATCTACAGCATCCGCCACAGCTCATTCCGGAAATGATTGACTGGTGGCGCAAGGGCTATGATGATGTATGTGCCAAGCGTACCGGTCGTGAGGATGAGGCATGGCTTAAAAGAACGGCGGCTAATCTGTTTTATTTGGGAATGGACTCTGTTTCAAAGATTAAGCTTCAGCGGGATGTGGGAGATTTCCGCCTTTTGGACAAGCGTTGCGTGGCAGCTCTGCGCCTTATGCGTGAGAACCAGCGGTTTACCAAGGGAATGTATACTTGGGTGGGCTATAGAAAAAAGGAAATCCCTTTCCATGTTCAACCAAGAGCCTATGGCAAAACCACCTGGAACTATCTGTCATTGTGCAATTTAGCCATAGAGGGTATAACCTCCTTTACCACGGCACCTCTGAGAATGACCACCATGCTGGGTATGGGGGTTTCCATTTTGGCGTTGGGGTATATGTGCTTCGTGCTGTTTAACGCTCTGTGCTATGGTGACCCGGTGGCAGGGTATCCTACCTTGATAACTGTAATGCTGTTTTTGGGGGGCGTGCAGCTTCTGTCCTTGGGAATTATTGGTGAATATCTGGGCAGAGTGTTTACTGAGAGCAAGCATCGTCCGGCGTATTTGGTGGATGAATATAACGGGATTAAGGTTATATATGATAGTCCGGTAAAAAAGCCGGAGGTAACTAAGAGTTAAGGAGTGTAAGGTTTTGTCTCAGGATAAAAATAATATTTGGCAGACAGGCTTAATATTGGCAGGGCTGTTTTTACTGATGCTGATGCTTAATATATTGATGCCTCTACATCGTGATGATTATGATTATTCAATGATTTATACCACGGCTGTTCATATCGTAAATTTTGATGATGTGCTCCGCTCTTGCTATGTGCATTATATGCTGCACGGTGGGCGTATGTTTACAGTTTTTTGTCTTGATTTGTTCCTGTGGCTGGGAAAAATATGGTTTGATATTGCCAATGCCTTGATGTTTGTTGCTTTGGTGGTCCTTCTGTATTTCCATGCCCGTCGTGAAATTAAACTCTCCGGGGAGCCGGTAATGGTAGCTATTGCCAGTCTTTTGGCATGGTTGTCCTTCCCACATTTTGGTGAGGTGGCAATCTGGAAAAGTGGTTCCACAGTTTATTTATGGTCTGCTGTTCCTGTGGCTCTGTTTTTGCTGCCATATAATCTCTCATTAAAAAAAGGGCAATCTGTACTTAAGGGCTGGATGATTATTCCCATGCTTTTGCTGGGGGTAATTGCCGGCTGGTCAGTGGAAAATTTGGCTGTTACGGTGGTTGGTGTCACGGCTTTTATAAGCTGGCACTTTTACAAAAAACATAATTTGCTTAGCTGGATGCCTGCCGGCTGCTTCGGTGCCCTGATTGGGCTGATTGGTCTGGTGGCGGCTCCGGGCAATTATGTACGGTATGATGATCAGGGGAAGGGGAAGGGCATTCTTACCCACATAGGCAATCAGTTCGCTGGCAATGGTGAAATGGTTCTCTACATTCTGCCTATAATATTAGCCCTTCTTATTGCCTGGAGAATTTTTAAAATAGTTTTGGCGGAAAAGAAGGGGGTTACCCTAAAACCTGTTGATAGCAGGGTAACTGTTGGCCAGTGGATCCTTCTTGGACTTATTGTGCTTTTGGTTATTTCTTATTTCAATGGCAGCTTTGTGGCTTGGACCATAAGAGACGTGCTCTATTCTCTGATAATGGTTCCTGCAGGCCTTACAAAGCCAGGAGTAGTGGATAAGGTTAATAATATCTTCCGTGGCTTTGAGGAAATGGCTATTTACTGGTTCATTATTTTCTTTATTTATGCCGTTATGAAAAAGAAGCTGGGACTTTCCAAGGATAATATTAAGCTCCTTGCTGAAAATGTTAAGGCAAAAGAAATTTGGGCTTCCTATGAATCTGTAAGATATGCAGGACTTATGCTGCTACTGGCATTGTTAAATAATATGGTAATGATGGCGGCACCCACCTTTCCGGCAAGGGCCACCTTCAGCTCTGTGTGCATGATTATAATCGCGGCCATAGCTGTGTTCAGGGAGCCTGTCATTCGTCAATATTATGAGAAATATACAGCCAAGCTGTTATATGCTGGTGCCTTTGGTATAGGCCTGTTCACGGTTTCTGCGGCTACATTGGTGATGTACACTATGCAACAGGAGCATAATGCCCGTATTGCCATTGTGGAGGAAGCTGCTGCCAAGGGTGAGCCTATTGCCTACATGGAGCCTATAAAGATGACAAATCGGGCCCTGCGTCATGTATTCTTCGTTGATTTTGACAATGGAGTCACCAAGGATGGCTTGTGCAAATACTACGGCATAGAGGATATTAAGGTCTTGAAGGACGAAAATAAATAAGGTTGCCTTCGTAATTGAGGTATATTTAAAAGGACAGTTGATTCATCGTTTTGATGAACCAGCTGTCCTTTTTAGCATGGAGAATATGTTTTTTCGCTATTCTTTTGCCTGTAGAAGAATCGGATTAAGCACCTCATCCTCAGGGGTAACATATAAAGTGCTTTGATTTGTGAAGATAACAAAGCCAGGCTTGGCTCCTGCCGGCTTCTTCACAAAGCGGCAACGGGTGTAGTCCACTGGTACCTTGGAGGAATTGGCTGCCTGGGAGAAATGAACTGCCAGATAGGAGGCCAGAAGCAACGTATCCTCGGATGGTTCCTCCCCATCACAGCGGATAATAACATGGGATCCGGGAATATCCTGGGTGTGAAGCCAGATGTCTCCTGGGTTGCTTACCTTGAAGGTGAGACGGTCATTCTGGTAGTTGTTCTTGCCAACCAGAATAGTGGTACCGTCAGGGGCAGTAAACTTAAATGGCTGGGACTGCTTTACAGAGGCATGCTTCTTTAAATTTTCCCTTAAGATGTTATTGGTGATAAGCTCTGTTTTTATATCATTTATCTCTGCAAGGGAAGTGGATGCCTCAAGGGAGGTTTCGATGGAAGCAAGGTATTTTATGTCATCAATACATTTTTCAAGCTGCTTTTCCAAAAGCTCCTTGCCCCTTTTGAGTTTATCATATTTTTTGTAATAGGCCTGAACATTTTCGCTGACGGAAAGACGTTGATCCATGGCAATGGAGATACTTTCTCCAGATTCACTGTATATGTTCGTAACCGTAACCGTGGCATCTTCACGGTCCCTTAGCTGATACTGATAGGTCATAAGATTATCCGCTTTTATACGATATTCCTCGGCATTGTCGGCTGCGGCAATATCATCCTTTAGTTTATCCACCTTATGCTGGGCCCGGCTCAGTTCATTTTTGATGAGCTTTTTGAAACGGTCACGGTCAGGCAGCTGGAAGCTGCCGGCAATGCTGGAGGCCTTGGCCAGCATTTCACTTATGGTCGTAAATTTTACAACTGTGTCGTTTATGTAGTAATGAAGTGGAAAGGAAGCAGTGGCCAACAGCTTTTGATTGGCATCCACCACGAGGCAGGCTTCACCACAGGGCTCCTTAAAGGAGTCCTTTATTTCTGTTAAGGCATTATTGAGTGAAGTAAAATCACTTTCGTCCATTTCATTGACCAACTGGCTATGGGGGAGTCCGGCTAAATAGGCGGCTTCTTTAGCAGTTACAGGGCCAAAGCCAAGACAGGTATCGAGAATGGCCTTGCTGAGTTTTAATTCAGCTTTGGCTCTGATGGCTGTAACCACATCATCAATGGAGTGCTCAAGAAGATTCATTTTGTTCTGTACAGGTGGCAAAATATATGGGTCTCCTGGCAGAACTGTTCTGATGCGGCTGGAGTTGGCCCCAACTCTCCTCAGTACGTCGATGATGTTGTCGTCCTGTACCAAAATAATGTTGCTGTACTTACCCATGAGCTCAACTACCAGAGATTTTGTAACGATTTGTCCTCCAGCAGCCAGCACATCCATGTCCAGTATGATGATACGGTCAAGACTATGCTGATATACACGGGCTATACGGGCGGTTTCAATATGCTTGCGGAGAACCATGCAGAACATAGGTGGTTCCGGTGGATTATCTGGTGCTCTTTCAATAATATGAACTGCAGGGTTCTGGGGATTTATTGAAATATGAACCAAATAATTTTTGCCTGGCTGTCTGACAGAAAGAATTACAGACTGCTTATTTGGCTGATTTATCCTGTCTATGCGTCCGCCTGTAATGGCCCTGTCCAACTCAATGGCCAGTGGATGCATTGAAATACCATCTAAACTCATAAGAGAATACCTCCATAGAAAACTAAGTAAAGAATATCATCTCAGCCTAGCATGGTCAAATGGAGAAACGTTAATCAACAAAAATACACTAAAAATATATGTAAAATTTTACAATGAATTTTTAAACAAAAATTGTAGACATATAAAACCATTTAACGTTTACCTATTGATTAATACTGAAAACAAGTGAAATATACCCAAGATATACCCAAAAAGAGGGTAAACAATAAAAAAACATGTGTAATTTGCTAAAATTTTATTGAAAAATTTATATACTCAATGTTATAATGAGAACGTAATAAAAGAGATTGTTGTACAGGGTTGGGAAGATACCCATAAGGTGAAAACTAAAATTTTATATCATCAATGATTAAATGATGTGTTATTTATTTAGGGGGAAATGACATGGTTAAAATCAAGTTGGGCTACGCGCCTACCAGACGCAGTATCTTCAGTGCGCCAGATGCAGTTAAGTATCGTGGATTAACCCGTCAGCGTCTTGAGGAGCTGGGCGTTGAATTCGTTGATATTGATGATATCAACGAGGAAGGGCTTCTTTATGACGAAAATGATCGCTTAAAGATTGTTGAGAAATTTAAGAGAGAAAAAATCGACGGATTATTTTTACCTCATTGTAATTTTGGTACCGAGTATTTATGCGCACGCCTTGCCAAGGACATGAACGTACCAGTTCTTTTGTGGGGACCTCTTGATGAGCGTCCTGAGCCAAATGGTGTACGCCTTCGTGATACCCAGTGCGGCTTGTTTGCAACGGGAAAGGTGCTCCGTCGTTTTCAGGTGCCATTTACTTATATGACTAACTGCCGCCTTAGCGATCCGGTTTTTGAACGGGGAATCAGAGATTTCTTGGCAGTATGTAATATAGTAAAGACCTTTAGAAATATCCGTATCCTCCAGATTGCACCGCGTCCTTATGATTTCTGGACTACCATGTGCAACGAGGGTGAGCTTTTGGAGAAGTTTAACATTCAGCTCGCTCCTATACCAATGCCTGAGCTTATGGATGCTGTAAAGGCTGCCAAGGAAGAAGGCACAGAGGTCCAGAAGGTAGTAGCTTATTGCCGTGAGAAAATGGAAATCAAGGTTAAGGATGATGAGCTTGAGAATGTGGCAGCTCTCAAGGTGGGCATGTCCAATCTCATAAAGAAATATGGCTGTAATGCAGCAGCAATTCAGTGCTGGAATGCTCTCCAGTCCGAGCTGGGTATTATGCCATGTGCAGCCAATGCACTGTTAAATGATGAAGGTATACCGGTAGTTTGTGAAACTGATATCCATGGTGCCATTACTGCACTTTTGGTGGAGGCAGCAGGCATGGGCGAAACCCGTTCCTTCTTTGCTGACTGGACTATTCGTCATCCTGATATTGAAAATGGTGAGCTTTTACAGCATTGCGGCCCTTGGCCAATTTCTATTGCCAAGGAAAAGGCTCAGCTCACATATCCATTGGCGTTTGACCATCCAGGTTCCCTGACTGCTGAGGCACGTCACGGTGATGTTACCCTTTGCCGCTTCGACGGCGACAACGGCGAATACTCCATGCTTCTGGGCAATGCCAAGGGTGTTGAGGGGCCACGCTGCATGGGTACTTATCTCTGGATTGAGGTCGAAAACATAAAACGCTTGGAGGCTAAAGTGGTTGAAGGACCATATATCCACCATTGCGTAGGTATTCACAAGAATGTTGTGCCTGTACTTTACGAGGCATGTAAATATATTGGGGTAAAGCCAGATCTTTATGACCCAATAGAGGAAGAGGTTAAGGCGTATTTGAGAGGTGAGTAAGCTATGAATCTTGAAGCAAAGGCTTTGGATATCCGAAAGGATATTATCAAGCTGATTTATAGCGCAGGATGCGGCCATATTGGTGGTGACCTTAGTGTTACCGACATTTTGGTAGACCTGTACTATAAGCAGATGAATGTTGACCCAAACAAAATGGACGATCCAAACAGGGACCGTTTTGTTCTGAGCAAAGGACATTCTGTGGAAGCTCTTTACTGTGTACTGGCTGACAGGGGATTCTTCGACAAGAAGGAGCTTTTCGATACTTATTCCAAGTATTTGTCAAAGTACATCGGTCATCCAAATAACAAAATCAATGGTGTGGAAATGAATACCGGTTCCCTGGGTCATGGCTTGTCCGTAGCTGTGGGTATGGCTATGGCCGGCAAAATGGATAAACGTGATTATCGTGTTTATGCGGTTATGGGCGATGGTGAGATGGCAGAGGGCTCTAACTGGGAGGCAATTACCGCTGGTGCTCACTATGGACTGGATAATCTTACTGCCTTTGTTGACCGCAACAGACTCCAGATCTCCGGTACTACCGAGGAGGTTATGACCGCAGATGAACAGGAGGAGCGTTGGGCTGCATTTGGCTGGAATGTAATTTCCATTCCTGGCAATAATATTGATGCCATTGATAACGCAGTGGAGCTGGCCAAACATACCAAGGGCAAGCCAACTGTGATTATTGCAAATACGACCAAGGGCTGTGGCGTTTCCTTCATTGAGAACAAGGCAGCATGGCATCACAAGGTTCCTACTGAGGCTGAATATCAGCAGGCCCTTAAGGAGCTTGATGAAAGGAGGGCCCAGTTATGAACAAAATAGCTAATAAGCAGGTTATTAATGACGTTCTTTTGGAAGAATCCGCAAAGGATAAGGATATCGTTGTTTTGTGCAGTGATTCCAGAGGCTCTGCAGGAATGAAATCCTATGCTGAACAGCGTCCGGAGCAGTTCGTGGAAGTAGGTATTGCCGAGCAGAATCTGGTGGGTATCTCCGCAGGCCTGGCTGCATGTGGCAAGAAGCCTTTTGCTGTATCGCCGGCCAGCTTCCTTTCTACAAGAAGTATGGAGCAGGCCAAGGTTGACGTGGCATATTCCAATACCAATGTAAAGCTAATCGGTATCAGTGGTGGCGTAAGCTACGGAGCTTTGGGCATGACTCATCATTCTGCAACTGATATTGCAACCATGGGCTCCATGCCTAATATGCGGGTTTACCTTCCAAGTGACCGCTTCCAGACTGAGGCTTTGATAAGAAGCGTATTAAAGGATGAAAAGCCTGCATACATCCGCATTGGCCGTAATGCTGTTGAGGATGTATACGAAGAAGGCAATGTTCCTTTTGAGCTGGATAAGGCTACTTTGGTTAAGGATGGTACAGATGTTACCATTATAGCCTGCGGTGAGCTGGTGGGGGATGCCAAGGCTGCAGCTGAGGAATTGGCAGGCAAGGGCATTTCCGTAAGAGTTCTTGATATGTACTGCGTAAAGCCAATAGATAAGGATGCAATTATCAAGGCTGCCAAGGAAACCAAGCTGATAGTTACTGTGGAGGAGCACACCATGTATGGTGGCATGGGATCCATGGTGGCACAGATTACTGCAGCCAATGCTCCTGTTAAGGTTATAAATCTGACCTTGCCGGATGCCCCGGTGGTAACTGGTAAATCAAGAGAAATATTCAAGTATTATGGTCTTGATGCAGAAGGTATTGTTAAAACAGTAACGGAGCAGCTGTGATATGGCCAAATACATTTTAGGAATAGATCAGAGTACCCAGGGCACCAAGGTTCTGCTCTTTGATGAAAATGGCAAGGCTGTATGCCGTGTGGACAAGGGGCATCGTCAGCTGGTAGATGAACGGGGCTGGGTAGAGCATGATCCCGAGGAAATCTGGAAAAACCTTTTGGATATTACCAAAGGGCTTTTAAGTGAAACCAAGGTCAGCTGCAAGGATATTGCGGCTGTTGGTATCAGCAACCAGCGGGAAACAGCAGTAGCCTGGAACAAGGAAAACGGAAAACCGGTGTACAACGCCATCGTGTGGCAATGTGCCAGAGGTGCCGCTATCTGCCAACGGTTGGACAGGGATGGCTTCAGTGAAAAGGTTAAGTCACACACTGGGCTGGCATTATCCCCATATTTCTCAGCTGCAAAGCTGGCTTGGATTATAGAAAATGTGGATGAAGCAAAATCCTTAATGTATCAGGATAAACTGGCCGTGGGGACCATGGACAGTTGGCTGGTATACAAGCTCACTGGTGGTAAGATGCACAAGACCGATTATTCCAATGCATCCCGTACAGAGCTGTTTAATATCAACACTCTTAAATGGGATGAGGATATATGTAATGCCTTTGGTATTAAAGTCACGGCCTTGCCTGAGGTTTGTGACTCCAATGCTCTTTATGGGGTTACTGATTTTGATGGATTGTTTGAGCAGTCGGTGCCAATTCACGGAGTTTTTGGTGATTCCCATGCGGCCCTTTATGGACAGGGGTGCCATTCGCCCGGCATGATTAAGGCCACCTATGGGACTGGATCCTCTGTGATGATGAATATTGGTTCAGAACCAATCAGCAGCCAAAAGGGATTGGTTACTTCCATGGCTTGGAGCCTTGATGGCAAGCCAGAGTACGTTCTTGAGGGCAATATCAACTACACTGGAGCTTCCATTACATGGCTCAAGGATAATGTTGAGCTTATAGAAAGTGCGGCGGAAACGGCGGCTTTGGCCAAGAAGGCAAATCCTGCGGATAAAACCTACTTTGTTCCAGCCTTTTCCGGACTTGGTGCTCCTTATTGGGACAGCGAGGCTACGGGGATGTTTACTGGCATTACCCGCGTAACAGGTAAGGCGGAGCTGGTGAAAGCAGTGGTGGATTCCATAGCATATCAGATTTCCGATATTGCCACTCTTATGGAGGAAGAATCGGGTAAGACACTGAAGGGACTGCGGGTAGATGGTGGTCCTACCAGAAATGATTATCTGATGCAGTTCCAGGCCGATATTTTAGATAGGCCGGTGGAGGTTCCGGATTCCGAGGAGCTTTCTGCCATGGGTGCCGCCTATGCTGCGGGAATTTCTGTAGGAATTTATGAAAATAAGAAGGTTTTTGACGGTATATCTCGAATAACATATATGTCGGGTATGAGTCAGGACCATAGAGACCAACTAAAATCAGGTTGGGAGAGCTCAATAAGGAGAACATTGGCTCGTACATGATATTATTGGATTTAGCAGGGAGCCTAAACCTGATAAATCATAAACGTTTTCCAATTATATCTTAAAGGAGGAAAAAAACAAGATGGGTAAGTTCAAGAAAGTTTTGGCATTAGTGGCATCACTTTGTGTTATGATGATGCTGCTCGCCGGCTGTGGCGCAGACAAGAAAGCTGCTGATGGAGGGGATAAGGCTGCTCTTAAGGGAGGCGGCTCAAATATTATTTATATCATCACTCCATCCCATTCCAATCCATTCTTCAAGACTGAGGCTGATGCAGCAGCTGCTAAGGCAAAGGCACTTGGTTATGAAGTAAAGATGGTATCTCATGATGACGATGCAACAAAGCAGTCTGAGCTGTTCGAGAATGCTATTTCCGACAAGGCAGCCGCAATTATCTGCGATAACGCAGGTGCTGATGCAACTGTAGGAGCTGTTAAGAAGGCTCGTGAGGCTGGTATCCCTACTTTCCTGATTGACCGCGAGATCAATGCCAGCGGTGTTGCAATCTCCCAGATTGTAGCAAATAACTATCAGGGTGCAAAGGCTATTGCTGAGGCCTTCGTTGAGAAGATGGGTGAAAAGGGCGAATACGCCGAGTTACTCGGTAAGGAGTCCGATACTAATGCTGGCGTTCGTTCCAAGGCATTCCATGAGGTTATTGATCAGTATAAAGACATGAAGATGGTTGCTCAGCAGACTGCAAACTGGGAGCAGACTGAAGGTTTCCAGAAGACTGAGACTATTCTCCAGTCCAACCCTAACATCAAGGGTATCATCTGCGGTAACGACACCATGGCTGTTGGTGCTGTAGCAGCTGTTAAGAATGCAGGACTCCAGGGCAAGATTGCTATCATCGGCGTTGATGGTTCCGATGAAGCTGCTGCTGCAATTAAGGCTGGCGATATGACCGGTACTGCGCTGCAGCAGGCTGCAAAGATCGCTGAAATGGCAGTTGAGCAGGCTGATAAGTATCTGAAGACTGGTTCCACTGGTCTCGATGAGAAGCAGCTGGTAGACTGCATTGCAATCACTGCAAAGAATGTTGACAAGCTCAAGACTTTCGTATACAAAGAGTAATTCTTAGGGTATAAAAAGCAAAGGTGAGGGTGGACAATAGGCGGTTCACCCTCTTTCCTTAGAAAATTGGAAAACGAGGAGTATACAATTATGAAGAAGAGAATTAGTTTAGTTTTAATGATCTGTCTGGTAATGGTATTTTCTCTCACTGGCTGCGTTAAGGTAGTGCAGATTGGTCATGAGGATGAAGTTACCGGAAACAAGGCTTTTAATGCTGCTGAGTCCGTAGAGGCTATTTGGGAGTCTCAGGCGGTTCCTGAGCTGAAGGAAAAGGCAGTAGAGTTGCCAAAGCTTCTCACTGAGGCTAACGGTACTTTGAAGTCCGTAGCAGGAAAGTACGGCAAGTATTCCATGGGTGATTCCGGTGAGCTGAGCTTTGTAGTAAAGGGCACGGGTCAGGTTACTGAAGTGAACACCGAAAAGAAAGCTGGTTATATGGTTGTTCAGTTGGATGGATACAGCGGTCCTATGATTGTTAAGCTCCAGATTGGTAGCGTATTCAAGGGGGCAGCTCTCCGTGACAGCCTCAGCTTTATTAAATATGAAGATTACACCAATCAGGTAGATTGGGCTAAGATATCACAGAGCATTCATGATGTTGTGGCAAAGGATGTAATTGCCCCTGCAAAGGTTACTGAGCTTAAGGGCAAGAACATCGAATTCACTGGTGCATTCACTGTTGATAAGCCAGATGAAATTCTCGTAACCCCAGCAGAATTAATTGTTAAGTAAAGGAGGCAACTGCAAATGGCAGTCAATATAACAAATGGGCCTGATGTTTGCCTTCATGCTGAAAAAATCAGCAAGATTTATCCTGGTACTAAAGCCTTGGATGAGGTTTCCTTCAACGTGTACAAGGGCAAGGTAAACGTACTCATCGGTGAAAATGGTGCTGGTAAATCCACCCTTATGAAAATCATAGCCGGAATTGAGCAGGAGTCTGAAGGCGAGCTGTTCATGGGTGAGGAGAAGGTTCATTTTGATGATGTAACTGAGGCCAGAGAGCATGGTATCGGCATTATTCATCAGGAGCTGAATCTGTTCCCTAACCTTGCGGTATATCAGAATATTTTCATGGCCAAGGAGCGCAAAAAGGGCACTGTTGGTTTGGATAATGAATATCACATTAAGGAAACCAAACGGATAATGGAAAAGCTCCAGCATCCAATTGATCCTTATACTATCGTAGGTGACCTGCGCGTAGGTCAGCAGCAGATGATTGAGATTGCCCGTAATCTGGTTCAGGATGATCTTAAGATTCTGATTATGGATGAGCCTACCTCCTCCCTTAGTGAGCAGGAGGTACAGGTCCTCTTTAAGATTATGCGGGAGCTGACAGCAGAAGGGATTTCCATAGTCTACATCTCCCATCGTCTTGAAGAAATCATGCAGATCGGTGACTATGTAACCGTTCTTCGTGATGGTAAGCTAGTGGATAGTGCAGCCGTTAAGGATATTGATATTTCCTGGATTGTACAGAAAATGGTAGGTAAGGGAAAGAGCTATCCTAAGCGGGCTGGTAATATTGATTGGTCTAAGCGGGAGACTGTTCTTGAGGTTAAGGATTTGTCACTGCCTAAGAAGGGTGGCGGCTGGCTCCTTGATAAGGTCAGCTTCCAGCTTAAGAAGGGTGAAATCCTTGGTATTTACGGACTTATGGGTGCCGGACGTACTGAGATATTCGAGTGTATTATGGGACTTCGCCCAGAACACACCGGTGAGGTTATACTTAATGGTGAGACCCTGAAGATTAATAGTATCACTGAGCAGATTGATCGTGGCTTTGCTCTTATTCCGGAGGACAGACAGCGCGAAGGTCTTGTTCAGACTATGGACATTGGTAAGAATCTGTCCTTGTCCAGCTTGAAAAATTATGCTAAAGGTATTTTCCTCAAGAGCAATGAGGAAGAATCCAATATTGACAAGATAATCGATGAAATCCACATTAAGGTTGCTGATAAGCGCCTGCCAATTCTTTCCCTGTCTGGTGGTAATCAGCAGAAGGTAGTTATTGGTAAGGGCATCATGACTAATCCAAAGATTCTTCTTCTGGATGAGCCATCCCGTGGTATCGATATCGGTGCCAAAACAGATGTATTTGAAATAATGAATCATTTCGCCGATGCAGGCCTTTCATTATTGGTTGTTTCCTCTGAGCTGGAGGAGATTAAATCCATTGCAGACCGCATCATCGTTCTCTCCAACGGTATCAAGACTGCAGAGCTTGCAGGAGATGAAATCACTGAGGACAGACTGGTTATGGCTTCCTATGAGGGGCATAACTCTGGGAAGAAGAATTAAAGAAGGGTGGATAACTTAAAATGTTTAAAGATAAAACATCATTGATGATGACCCTCCTGAAGGGCCGTACCTTGATTGTATTGGTGCTCCTGCTGATTTTCTTCAGCGTTGCAAATGATAATTTCCTTTCTACTAATACCTTGCTGCTGTTGGCCAAGCATGTAGCACTCTATGGTATTTTGGCTATCGGCATGACCTACGTAATTATTACGGGCGGTATCGACTTGTCAGTAGGTGCCGTGGTTGGTTTGGCCGGCATGATTGCCGGCGGTATGATTCAGAATGGTGTAACTCTCCAGTTTGCCGGAGTAACTCTTTACTTCAGCGTTCCTATGGTAGTTATTCTCACCATTGTCGTTGGTGCCTTTATTGGTTGGCTCAATGGTATCATCATTACCAAGTTTGGCGTAGCTCCATTTATTGCCACCTTGGGTACCATGTACATAGCTCGTGGTTGGGCAATGCTTCATTCCAACGGTGCAACCTATTCCAGTCTTGCCGGCAATGAGGCTCTTGGAAATACTGGCTTCAGCTTCTTCGGTAGCCGTATTGCTGAGATTCCTGTTGGTGCTTTGATTTTGGTGGTAATTGCTATTATCGCTCATATCCTTTTGAAAAAGACCGTATTCGGCTGGCACATCTTTGCCATCGGTGGTAACGAAAAGGCTGCAAAGCTTTCTGGTGTAAAGGTTGATAAGGTTAAAATCTTGGTATATATTTTCTCCGCAGTATGCGCCGCTATCGTAGGTCTTATTACTGCATCCCAGCTGGAGGCAGCCCATCCTGCCACTGGTGAGACTTGGGAAATGAACGCCATCGCTGCGGCTGTACTTGGTGGTACTTCCATGGCCGGTGGTATAGGTACAATTGGCGGAACCATCGTCGGTGCTTTCGTTATCGGTGTTATTTCCGATGGTATGGTTATGTGCGGTGTATCCGAGTTCTGGCAGATGATTATTAAGGGCCTTGTAATTATTCTGGCCGTAATCATTGACCAGTTCCAGCGGAATATGGAGGCTAAGATGGCTCTCCAGGCCCGCAACGAGTCCAAGGACTAATTTGAAAGCAGAAAGCTACGAGGCGATTATTATGAAAAAGACTGGTATTTTAAATGCTGACCTCTCCTATCTTGTTGCTGGTTTAGGTCACAAGGATTTGGTTATGATTGGTGATGCCGGGATGCCAATTCCTGAAGGTGTTACTATTGTAGATATGGCACTGGTTCCTGGAATTCCAACCTTTAAGCAGACTCTTGATGCTCTGCTTACTGAGATGGAAGTAGAATATTATTTTTTGGCTGATGAGATGGACGACAAAAATCCTGAGCTTAAGGCTTATGTGGGAAAGAAGCTCCCTGGCATTGAGCATGAATCCATGCCTCACGATGCTTTAAAGGAATTCTCCGCACAGGTGAAATTCGCTATCCGCACTGGTGAGTTTAGTCCTTATGCCAATGTTATTTTGAGGGCTGGCGTAGTATTTTAAAGGGGACTGCCATGAAGGTAAATATAAAGAAAATCAGTGAATTATCTGGTTTTTCTGTAGCAACGGTTTCCAATGCCCTTAGTAACAAGCGGGGAGTAAATAAGGATACAGCTGAGAAAATCATTAAAATAGCCCGGGAAAACGGCTATATCAAGGATGAAAAAATCAAACGTATCAAGATGGTTACTTACCGCGATAGTGGAGAGGTTTTTACTGAATCACCATTTTTTTCCACCCTGCTGGACAGTATTGAGGCTGAAAGCAGGCGTTTGGGCTACGATGTTTCTATTGTCAATCTTTACCGGCATCATAGTGATTTTGAGGACAATGTCCGTGAGTTATTAAATGATACCACATCGGCGGTATTGCTGGTGGGCACTGAAATGAATGAGGAGGATGCCCATATATTTCATGATGCCAGCATACCGTTGGTGATGGTTGATAATTATTTTGAATCGCTGAAATTTGACACTGTTCTCATGGATAATGAGGATTCTGTAGCAAAGGCAGTAAAGTATCTTTTGGAGAATGGTCACACAAAGATTGGCTATCTCCAGGGGGATACCCGGATCAGAAACTTCGTTGACAGAGGTCGGAGTTTCAGTCGGACATTGTGGGAAAATGGTTTTACTATGGACAAGAATCTGGTGTTCAACGTAAAACCCAATGTGGTAGGTGCCTTCGAGGGGTTAAACCGTTACATTGCAGAAGGCAGAGAAATGCCAACCGCTTTTTTTGCCGATAATGATATGATTGCTTTGGGTGCCATGCAGGCATTGCAGAAAAATGGATTTTCCATTCCCGGGGACGTATCAATAATCGGCTTCGATGATATTACTTTGGGAGAGGCTTTCTCTCCTGGACTGACTACCATAAGCGTGGATATCAAGGCCATGGGACGCCTTGCCGTTCGCCGTCTGGTGGAGCAGATACAAAACCGCGACGATGCCCATTCCTGCACCAGACTTTATAATGATTTGGTTATAAGGGGTAGCGTGGGTAAATTGAAAAAATAAGGTGATTATATGAAGATTGCAGTTATTGGTTCAACTAATATGGATGTTGTATCCTACACTGATAAAATTCCCGAGGCTGGGGAGACCAGAGAAGCCACTGGCTTTCATACCGCTTGCGGTGGTAAGGGTGCAAATCAGGCTGTTGCTGCCGGCAAATTAGGTGCTGATGTAATGATGGTTACCGCAATTGGTGATGACCTTTTCGGTGAAAAATCCATGGACAATTTCCTGGAGAATAACATCAATACAGATTATGTGTGGACAGCCACTGGTGTAGCCAATGGTGTGGCAACTATTTTGGTGGATGAGTCTTCTCAGAACCGTATTCTCATTCATAAAGGGGCAAATGACTGCCTTACTCCTGAGGTTATTGAGGATGCTGAGGATGCTCTGAAGGAATGCGGACTCATAGTGTTGCAGCTGGAGGTGCCATTGGAGACGGTTTATGCCGCCATTGATATGGGCAAAAAGCACAATGTGCCTGTTCTTCTTAACCCAGCTCCAGCCAGCAAGGAGCTTTCCATTGAGAAGGCTTGTCTTTGCGATTTCTTCGTGCCTAATGAAACTGAGCTCTCTATTTTGACCGGTATGCCAACCAATACTCTTGAGGAGATTAAGGCTGCTGCTCAGACCTTGGTGGATAAAGGCCTAAAGAACGTAATCGTTACTATGGGCTCCAAGGGCTCCATGTGGCTTACAAAGGAGGATTATCTGGTGGTTCCTGCTGTTAAGGTTGATGCAGTGGATACAACCGGTGCCGGTGATTCCTTTATTGGCTGCTTCGTGGAAAACTATTCACGGACCCAGAATATCCCGGAAGCCATGAAGGAGGCCTCCCAGTATGCTTCCCTTAGTGTAACCCGCAAGGGTACTCAGGATTCCTATCTTACAAGGGAAGAATTCGATAAGCTGAAGAAATAAATAGCGTAACAGAAAATGCGCACCTGTTTTGCTAGACATGGTTTAGTAAGATGGGTGCGTTTTTTTAGTTTAAAAACTATATTTAAAAAGTTTTATTTTATATTGACACCATGACGTTTTTAACATACAATAAAACTGACACGAAGTCATTTTTATAACGCCATTGTTCAAATTTTTCTTATTTTAAGAAGAAAAATCTTCCAATTAGCGTT
>DFHJ01000014.1 GCA_002372665.1 Anaerovibrio lipolyticus | reverse complement strand
AGATTCAGATTGTACTGAATATCCTCCAGCTCTGTCTTTGTAAGGGCATTAAGTGCCTCCTCCAACGTGAGCTTTTCCGGCAGCTTATGACGGCGAAGGCTCTTCATGCGCTCTGCCTTTTGCTCTGCGATTACTTTATTAAACTGTTCATCAGAAAAACTAAATTCCAAATCACTCAACCTCACATATTTTCATATTCAATATATTGTCAAAATACTTTGTTCCATCAACCAAAGAATTTCTTTATTCCCTTCAAAATGCCGGAAGCCGCCTTTTTGATACCAGCTTCAGAATTCAGCAGGCGCTCCTCCTTCTCGTTGGAAATAAAGGCTGTTTCCAAAAGAATTGCCGGCATATTTGTATGTCTGACAACATAAAAATTGCAGCTCTTGACGCCTCTATGGCCTGTCGACAAGGCTGATACCACCTCATCAGAAACACACTGGGCCAAACGGACAGAAGCCTTGGTACCTTTTCCATAGTAATAGCCCGTGGTACCGCTTGGACTGCTGCTGGTAAAGGAATCCATGTGAATAGAAATAAAAATATCCGAATCATTTCTATTGGCCACATCACAACGG
The DNA here is from genome assembly GCA_002372665.1 of Anaerovibrio lipolyticus. Lineage (GTDB taxonomy): Bacteria > Bacillota > Negativicutes > Selenomonadales > Selenomonadaceae > Anaerovibrio > Anaerovibrio lipolyticus_C. The sequence goes on along the minus strand of DFHJ01000014.1, from coordinate 2,437 downwards.
GCCTGAAGCTCCTCAATATCCGTTGCCTTGGACCTTTTTGGAGATACCTCAATATCCTTGTTACGGGTCATAATGACCTCAGCCCCTTCAGCAGTCAGAAGACGCTGCAGCTCCAAGGCTATACGCAGGGTTACACTTTTCTCTGTAACACCTGTTGGGCCAATGGCACCCACATCACTGCCACCATGACCGGCATCAATGGTAATCTTTTTCCCCTTAATGCCAGGAGTAAATTCAGGCTCAACCACTGGGGCAACCTCATCCTTCTTATCAGAATCACCCTCTGAGGTGGTGACAGGGGTGCTGGTCTGTTCATCAGTGGATGGCTGTGGCTTTTCAGTATTGCCGGAGCTGGAGTCATTCTTGCCAAAATCTATGGCTGCTCCCCCGGAGCCCTTAGCCACATTGCCAAAATCCAACACCAGACGATGACCGGTATTACCACCGGCTAATGTGAAAAAATTACGGTTACTCTCATTCATGGTGCTTTCAATAACTACCCGCACCGTATTCGGGTTAAACTGAGCCAGACGCACGGATTTGGCAAACTGGCTGCCTATGTTAATTGTCTTTTTGGCCTCAGGGCTTATCCAGGCCCCCTGAATATCCACCACAACCCGTGACGGATTACTTAAAACACTGGTTTTAATCGCAACATCCTTGGTGGTATCCAATACGATACGGGCCTTGTCCTTATCAGAGCTCACCCTTACAGCAGTAATCTCCGCCATATTTGCCATGCGCTGGGCAAAGGTGGCTGCCTGCGCCTCCTGGGTGGACCAAAACACAAGAAAACCAGCCAAAAGCAGCATTATACCCGCAAAATGCAAATAAATGGCCTTAGCTTTAAGAAAGTACATATATATATTCCCCCAAAAACAGGCTTTTAGCCCCATAGAACTAGCTTTAAAAATTCAATTTCTACCAAATTATACTAAGAATAAATTTCTAAGTAAGAATTCTATCATATAATTCTGAAAAATTAAAGCATGTTCTTGAGGAAGACCTGGGTTCGCTCTTCCTGTGGATGATCAATAACCTGCTGGGCAGGCCCCTGTTCCACAATAACCCCATCAGCCATAAATACCACCTGATTGGCCGCCTCTCTGGCAAAGGCCATTTCATGGGTAACCACCAGCATAGTCATGTGCTCCGCAGCCAGCTCCCGCATGGTTTTCAATACCTCGCCGGTAAGCTCTGGATCCAAGGCAGACGTTGGTTCATCAAAAAGCATAATATCCGGCTTCATGCAAAGAGCTCTGGCAATAGCTACCCGCTGTTGCTGACCACCGGAAAGACGGGAGGGATAATTATCCCTTTTCTCAAAAAGGCCTACCTTGCGCAACAGCTCCTCTGCCTCTGGAATTACATCCTCCTTTTTGCGCTTCTGCACCTGAACCGGGGCCTCCAGCAAATTCTGCATCACAGTCATGTGCGGAAAAAGATTAAACTGCTGAAACACCATACCAGTGCAGGACAAAATATCTCTGGCCTCCTTTTCCGAAACGTATTCTGCCACATTTTCACTATTATTTTGGGCCAAAGCACGCCCCTTAATTTCTATTTTCCCGGAATCGATTATTTCCAAACGATTAATGCAACGGAGCAGGGTACTCTTGCCGGAACCGGATGGTCCAATAATTGCCTTGGTTTCACCTTTTTTCAAATCAAGGTCAATGCCCCGCAAAACCTCAAGCTCATCAAATTTTTTATGAATCTGCGTCAAACGCAGCATTACTTGATTATTGGTCATATTTTCCATAATATGCCTCCAGCTTCTTGAAGCCCCATGTAAGTACGGCTGTCATAATTAAGTAGAAAACGGCTGCCACCACAAACGGTGTCATATCAAACTCACGCTGTACGATGGTACGGGCCACTCTCAGCAGGTCATTCATGGCAAGTATATAAATTAGGGAAGTATCCTTTACAAGATTTATAGTCTCATTACTTACCGGTGGCAAAACGTAACGAATCATCTGAGGTATAATAATGCGGCGCATGGTCTGTTTGTGGGTCATACCAAGGGTCTTGGCGGCTTCATACTGACCACGGGAAATTGACTGAATGCCCGCACGGAAAATCTCCGCAAAATATGCAGCATAATTTAATGTAAATGCCAACAGGGCCGCCACCAGATCCGGCAGCATAATCCCCACCATTGGCAGGGCAAAATAAACGAAGAGCAGCTGCAGCATCAAAGGCGTACCACGCATAAGCCAGATATAAAATTCCATGAAACGGCTTACCAGCTTCAAGGAAGACAGGCGGCCGAAGGCAGCCAGCAGACCCAGCGGCAATGAAAAAATCAACGTAATAAAGAATATCTGCAATGTGACCTGGGTGCCTTCCAGCATCAGGACAACTGTATGCAATAAGCTATCCATATAAGTAGTAATCCCCTTCTGTAAAGATTTTATCATTTTTCTGCTTTACC
>DFHJ01000125.1 GCA_002372665.1 Anaerovibrio lipolyticus | reverse complement strand
AAGGACTGTATGTCTACGGTCTGGGACCAGCTTTTTAGCTGGTCTTTTTTTTGGTAAATTATTTATGAATTGTTATCTATTCCCTGGCTCTTCTGTTCCTACATTATGTAATGAAGGATGTGAGGTAGGTCGATATTTTCGACTTGGCTAGTTATAAAGGGTACCGCCTATTGTGATACCCTTTATACAGAATTACTTGATAAAAATTTGAAAGTAGATATCCAAGACAATTTTCTTTAATAAAATTTAAGGTATAAACTTGGTATAAAATGACTGTACCAAGTATTGCGGACCTCAATATTTATACGATTAGCGCAGTTATCAGCATTTACTATCCAAATAAATATGACTTTTGCTCCATAAGCGGAAAAAAATAAATACTGCTTCTCATATAAAAAGAGACACCTTCCGTGTATTGCCTAAGCAATATCGTGAAAAATGTCTCATACTTCTTTATACTTTATAAAATTTTATTTAAGCAGCTCATCCATGCGGGAAAGTGGCTTGCTGACATCCATGTGTCCCTTCAGTGTCTCCACGTTACGGCCATCAATGGTTATCTGAACCTTCTTAATCTCCGGGAAATCCGTAAGTGTATTAACAATGGAACCTACCAAGAACTCCTCACCAGTAGAGCCGCCATTGAAGTGCTTTATAAGCCCCTTGTCAAAATCCACCTTGGCTGTATCACCACTGACTGTTACCCCCAACAGCTTGGCCTGCTTTGGAATTACTGTAGTGAGTTTGCTGTCATCAGTGCCTTCCATAAGTGCATCCATAGCAGCCTTATACTTGGTGGTACCAGCAACCTTCACAGTCTTGTCAACAGCCACCAGCTTAGTGGCATCGTTATTCGGGAAGTACACCTTAATCTTGATTTTTTCTTCTGCTGGTTTTTCAGTCTTGTTCTCCACCACAGTATTGGTGCTCTTATTAGACTGCTGGTTATTATCCTTATCGCAGCCAGCCACCACGAGGGTCATAAGCACAAGCATCAGTGCTGCAATAATCTTTGTCATTTTCATTCTGGATAATCCTCCTTATTTTCCAATATTTTGGAAGTAATTGCTTATACCCTTGCAAATAGCCAATGCCATGGTATGCTGCGCCTCTGCACTGGCCAACATATTTTCCTCATAAGGATTTGATATAAATGCTGTTTCCACCAAAGTTGCCGGAATCCATGAATTTCTCAACACGTAGAAATTTGCACTGTGAATCCCCCGGTCATAAAGTCCAGTTGCTGCAACCATTTCATTCTGAATGAGCTGGGCCAACAAGGAATCCCTGGAGCTGTGTCCATAATAATATGTACCAGTTCCATGGGCTGATGAATTGGTAAAGGCATTACAGTGAATGCTGACAAATATATCCGCCTCAGGATGACGGCGACTCACATTGACACGGGCCTGCAGCTCCTGTTTATCGGTAGCATCAGGTCCATATACATCCACATCGGTGGTGCGGGTCATTACCACATTAACTCCATTGTTTTCAAGTATACGTGCCACATCCAAGGAAATATTAAGGGTTATATTTTTTTCCTTAACATAGCTTGGACCAATAGCTCCCGAGTCACTGCCACCATGACCAGGGTCAATAACCACTGTACAGCCCTCTACACCATACAGCTTTTCATCACCTGTGGCCTTATTGGGGGACCCCTTATCTGCTGCAATCTCGACTACAAGGCGATAAGGCTTTTTTTCCTTTTTATCAGCCTCTGCGGTATAGACCTTGTATTCATGATCCTCCAAAAAATCAGTCACCGCAATAGTGGCCACCATATCCTTATTATCATTTTTCAAGGTCATATATCTGGCAATTTTGCGGTCAAGACCAATATTTTTCTTTACCTCCCCCCGATTTGTGTTATTCATCTTTATAATCAGCTGAAATGGCTTATCGGGGTTCTGGCTAACCTCGTATTCAAGGTCACCCTTGTTCATGCCCATTTCGATGCGGACCCAGCTTCTTCCGTCATCGTCTTTAAAGTTATTGTATCGGAAATAATTTAATGTGTGATTTACAGCCGCCTGAGCTGTTAAACTGCCTGTCCCCATTATTCCCAGAACACAGCAAATCACAACAAGCAACCTACACCATATTTTTTTCAATGACATTCGCTCCTTATTAGTCTTCCATAAGCTCCATGGCTTCTTTCAAAGCCGCCTTGGTTGATTTTTTATCTTTTTGGATATCCAGCTTTATGTAATTACCTTCATTGATATCATCTGGTAACAGCTTACAGGGAATCTCAATCTGATACTCCTCTTCCCCTAGCAGAATAATGGCCAAATCCTCTTCAATTCTGTCAACATATCCTGAAATCATTTTACCGCTCTCCTTTTACAGAATAGGTATTACCATCAGTTGTAACAGTTACTGTACCGTCCTTGTCAGTTTCCAAGACATTAATTTTCAGCTTCTTAAAGGTCTGCATGGTTTCCTTGTGGGGATGCCCATATTTGTTATTAGGGCCACAGGAAATAATGGCGTATCCCGGCTGTACAGCCTTCACGTAATTAAAAGAGGAAGAAGTGTGGCTGCCATGATGCGGTGCCTTATACACCTTACACTTTAGGCTATTGCCATAAGCTGACAGCAAATCCTTCTCCACTTCCTTTTCGGCATCACCGGTAAGAAGCATGGAAAAATCACCGAAGGACAATATTCCCACAATTGATTCATTATTGACGTTGACCTTCTTGTCTGCCTGTAAATCCCGCGTATCATTTTCAATAATCTGAGACGTTGGATTCAGTACCTTGAAGGATACACCATTTCCAAAATCCAGTACATCCCCGGCCTTGACCTTTATCTGCTTGGCACCCTGAGACTTGGCTGCTTTTAAGGCATTGCGAAAAGCTCCGCTGGCAGAAGGGATACCATTATGAATCAATTCCGTGACCCCATACTTTTTTATGACCTTCGCCGCCTTGCCAATATGGTCCGCATGGGCATGAGTCATAATCAGTTTATCAATATGAGCAATGCCTTCCTTGTCCAGAGCCGCAAAAAGCTGATTGTTATCCTCATTCTTGCGATTATCCTCCCGATATTTGTCATCACCGGTATCTATGAGAATAATCTGCTCACCAGTATTTATTAAAATTGCATCGCCTTGACCAACATCAATAACCTTCACTGTAAGCTGCCCCTTGGGCTGTGTTTCAGCTGCAGCAGTAGTGCCAGAATTATCCGCAGCTCCATTATCAGAAACAGCACCATGACCACAGCCTGATACCAGCATAGCCAAGGTAAAAACCATAACCACAAGATATCTATACATTTTATTTATCACTTTAGCACCAACCTTATCGTTTATTACGCACATTGACTACATAAAGTCTGATGCCCAGCATAATAAGCCATGCCACAACACTGACTATAAGCACATAATCAATAGTCTGCAGATTGTTAAAATCCGTCAATGTCATTACTACCACAATAAGCACCAGCATCAGCCAGTCAGACTTATTCATTCCTTCTATCTTCATGAGAACCTCCTCATTGTACACACTAACTGGTACGAACTTACATACTGTTTCATTATACATCAGTTGTTCTTTTTTTTCCATCGACAATAGATTAATTTAAATAACTCTATAGGCACAGGCATACGTAACTGAAAAACGCCCCCACCTATGGCAGGAGCGTTTTTGCTACTAATTAATTATGATTTCACAGTAACCTGTTTATTTATCTTGTCCTCTACAACTGCATTCTCCAAATCCATAATACCATGGGCCTGCTGCAGCTGCATTTCCACCTGACTGTAGGAGGTTCCACCGTAGGAGTTGCGATTCTTTACGCAGGTCTCCGGACTGATGGCATCATAAATGTCTTCTTCAAAGAGCTTGGACAGCTCCTTAAACTCCGTCATAGACATATCCGACAGCCATTTGCTTTCCTCAATGCAGTGATGAACCGCCTTTCCAGATACGGCATGGGCCTGTCTGAACGGCATACCCTTCTTTACCAGATAATCAGCCAAATCCGTAGCATTGGAGAAATCCTCTGCCACAGCCTTGCGCATAACCTCAGGGCGAACCTTCATACCCCGTAAAATTCTGGCATACACTGCCAAACTGAATTTAATGGTATCAATGGTATCGAAGATACCCTCCTTGTCCTCCTGAAGGTCCTTATTATATGCCAAAGGCAGTCCCTTTACAGTGCTGAGCATAGCCATAAGATGACCAACTACACGGCCAGTCTTACCGCGTACCAGCTCAGATACATCAGGATTCTTTTTCTGTGGCATCATGGATGAACCAGTACAATGGGCGTCATCCAGCTCTATAAAGAAGAACTCTCTGGAACACCAAAGTATGGTTTCCTCGCTGAGTCTTGACAGATGAACCATCAAAATTGAAGCAGCTGACAAAAATTCCATAATATAGTCACGGTCTGAAACCGCATCAAGACTATTGGAATAGATATTCTCAAAATTTAACTGTTCTGCCACACATTTTCTGTCAATAGGGAAGGTAGTACCAGCCAAAGCTCCAGCTCCCAGTGGCATAATATCGCAGCGCTCATATACCCCTACAAAGCGATCAAAATCCCTTTTCAGCATGGAGAAATAAGCCATCATGTGATGGGAGAACAGAACTGGCTGAGCCCGCTGGAGATGGGTGTAACCCGGCATAATAACATCACTGTATTTTTCTGCCGTCTCCACCAAAGCCTTCTGCATATCCAAAATCAGCTTCTGTACCTCTACCACCTGGCGACGAATAAACATGTGAGTATCCAAAGCCACCTGATCGTTGCGGCTACGGGCGGTATGAAGTCTGCCACCGGCATCACCGATGGCGTCCGTAAGGCGCTTTTCAATATTCATGTGAATATCTTCCAGAGCCACCTCAAAGGAGAAGTTGCCTTCCTCTATTTTCTTATATATGTCCTTCAAGCCAGCGACAATAGCATCCCGATCTGCCTCGGAAATGATACCAACCTTGGCCAGCATGGTGGCATGGGCAATAGAGCCAGCAATATCCTCGGCATACATCCGCTTATCAAAATCGATTGAAGCCTGAAAATCATTTATCATCTCGTCAGTGGACTTGGAAAAACGTCCGCCCCAGAGCTGTTCAGCCATATTATTTACCTGCCTTTTCCTGCATAAGTGCACGAACCTTTAATGGAAGACCGAAGAGGTTGATGAAGCCCTCAGCATCTGCCTGATTATATACATGATCCTCCTCGAAGGTTACGAATTCCTGATTATAAAGGGAATATGGAGACTTGGCGCCAGCACTCATAATATTACCCTTATAGAGCTTGAGCTTAACGGTACCAGTAACACTCTCCTGAGTGCTGTCTACGAATGCAGACAGTGCCTCACGAAGCTGACAGAACCACATACCATCATATACCAGCTCACCAAAGCGAATAGCCACGCCCTCCTTGAAGTGATAGGTAGCGCGATCAAGGCACAAATACTCCAGCTCACGATGGGCATAGTAAAGAATTGCTCCACCCGGGTTCTCATAAACACCACGGGACTTCATTCCAACGAGACGATTCTCACAAATATCCACAATACCTACGCCGTTGCGGGCACCGATTTCATTGAGCTTATTTAAGAGCTCCACAGCTCCCATGCGCTCGCCATTTACAGCTACTGGCACACCCTTTTCGAAGCAAACAGTAAGCTCCTCAGGCTTATCCGGAGCATCCTCCGGTGCCTTGGAAACCAGGAACATCTCATTATTTGGAGCATTCCAAGGGTCCTCCAAATCAGAGCCCTCGTGGGAAAGATGCCAAATATTCTTATCCATGGAATACTTTTTGTTATCAGTTGGAATATCAATATTATGAGCCTTGGCATACTCAATCTCCTGGGTACGGGAAAGTAGCTCCCACTCACGCCATGGAGCAATAATAGCCATATTAGGAGCCAATGCCTTTACAGTCAGCTCAAAACGAACCTGGTCATTACCCTTACCAGTAGCACCGTGAGCAATGGCGTCAGCACCTTCCTGCTTGGCAATCTCCACCAGCTTCTTGGCAATCAAAGGACGGGCAAAGGAGGTCCCAAGGAGATATTTTCCCTCATATACGGCACCAGCCTTAAGGGTAGGCCATACATAATCAGTAAGGAATTCCTCAGTGAGATCAGCAATATAGCACTTGGAAGCACCAGAACGCAGTGCTTTGTCGTGAATAGCCTGCATATCGTCCCCCTGTCCAATATCAGCGCAGCACGCGATAACCTCACAGCCACCATAGTTTTCCTTTAACCAAGGAATAATTACTGAGGTGTCCAAGCCACCGGAATATGCCAATACAACCTTCTTAAACTCTGCCATAATCATTATCTCCTTTTTTATTTTTTCATTCGACAGAAAATGTTTCCTGTCTAAAATTACAATAATACAATACTTAATCAGTCACCCATAAGAAGTGCCATAATGGCCTTCTGGGTGTGAAGTCTGTTTTCTGCCTCATCAAATATTACGTCGGCATAGGCCTCCATAATTTCATCGGTGATTTCCTCTCCCCGATACGCTGGTAAGCAATGCATGACGATAACACGCTTGTCTGCTTCTTTAAGGAGTTCGGCATTGACCTGATAATCCTTGAAGATTTTCTTGCGCTCATCGTGCTCTGCCTCCTGCCCCATGCTGGCCCAGGTGTCGGTAACCACAATGTCTGCTCCCTTGGCAGCCTCAAATGGATCTGTTACCAGCTTAATGGATGCGCCAGTTTCCTTGGCATCCTCAATGGCGTTTTTCATCACCTGCTCATCTGGCTCAAAGCCCTTTGGTGTAGCCGCCACGAATTCCATACCCGCCTTGGCGCAACCATACATATATGAGTTTGTCATGTTGTTGCCATCGCCAACATAGGCCATTTTCAGCCCCTTAAGGTTTTTGCCCTTGTGCTCCTGAATGGTAAGAAGGTCAGTAAGGACCTGACATGGATGTAAGAGATCAGTCAAGGCGTTAATAACCGGTACATCAGACCATTGAGCAAATTCCTCTACCCTGTCATGGCCATAGGTACGAATCATAATGCCATCCAGATAGCGGGACATAACTCTTGCGGTGTCCTTAATAGGCTCTCCACGTCCCAGCTGCAGGTCACGGTTGGACAGGAACAGTGCCTGCCCCCCCAGCTGATACATACCTGTCTCAAAGGACAAACGAGTGCGGGTTGAAGACTTCTCAAAAATCATACCCAAGGTCTTTCCCTTCAAAAGGTGGTGTTCGATACCGGCCTTTTGCTTGGCTTTAAGCTCATGGCCCAAAGCCAATATCTCATTTACCTCATCCACGGATAAATCGTGAATCGACAGTAAATCCTTGCCTTTTAACATCTGTCTAACCTCCCAACCGTTGAAATACTTTTGTACACCAACGGTATATATTATACTACAATTTTCGTATATTTTCACCTGATTATGCGGAATAGGACGGTGAATGATTACCTTGAACACTTAGACTGAGGAGCGTTAAGAAACTATTTTTTTCTGCTATTTAAATAACGAAAAAAATGGTTTTAGTGACGAAGTCGTCGTGAAAGATAACATTCACCGTCGCATATTATGCAAAATCAGGTAATATGCTTTCTAATATATCGCACACCTCATCAATGTGTTCCTTGGTAACAATAAGAGGTGGCACAAATCTCAACACATTGCCGGCAGTACAGTTAATGATAGCCCCCTTTTCCAGACAGGAATTTACAATATCCCTTCCTGGCTTGGTAAGCTCCATACCCAAAATAAGGCCCATGCCCCGCACCTCTTTTACAAGGTCTGGGAATTCTTTCTGGATTTTCTCCAAACGGGATTTCATGTATTCCCCCATGGCTTCTACATTATTTAGGAACTTGTCATCCCCCACAATGTCCAGTACCACATTGGCTGCAGCACAAGCCAGAGGATTGCCACCGAAGGTGGAACCGTGATCTCCTGCATGGAATACGGCTGCCACCTTATCAGAGGCAATAAAGGCCCCAATTGGTACACCGCCGGCCAATCCCTTGGCCAAGGTTACTATATCCGGCTTAACGCCAAATTTATCATAAGTGAAGAATTTACCGCTGCGACCGATACCTGTCTGGATTTCATCAAATATCAGCAGGGCGTTGTGCTTATTGCAAAGCTCACGGACCTTGGTTAAATAAGCACCATCTGGAACATGCACGCCGCCTTCGCCTTGAATAGGCTCCAGCATAACTGCTGCGGTTTTATCACTCATTATCTTTTCCATGGCTTCTATATCATTATATGGAACATAATCAAAGCCCTCAGGAAGTGGGCCGAAGCCCTCCTGATACTTCGGCTGACCAGTTGCCGTCAATGTGGCAATGGTACGGCCATGGAAGCTGTGAATAGCCGTAATTATCTGGGATTTATCACCTGAAATACTATGGGCATACTTACGGGCCAGCTTAATTGCTCCCTCATTGGCCTCCGCACCGGAATTTCCAAAGAATACCTTATTAAGACCGCTTAATTTGGTGAGCTTTTCCGCCGCATCAGCCTGTACCTGAGTGTAGTAAAGATTAGAACAGTGAATCATTTTCCCCGCCTGTTCGGCCACTGCCTTTACCAGCTGAGGATGATTGTGCCCCAAAACATTTACCGCAATACCTGCCAGAAAATCTATGTATTTCTTCCCATGGGTGTCATAAACATAGACCCCGTCGCCATGGTCCAACACGATTTTGTATCGGGCGAAGACCGGAAGATAGTCTCTGGCGTCCTTTTCGTAAATCTGTTCATCAGTCATATATGTACACCCTTTCATTATCAATCATTTAATAACCTGAGTACCAATACCACTGGAGGTCAGCAGCTCCAATATGATGGAGTGAGGCTGACGACCATCTATAATGTGAACCTTATTGGTACCACTTTCAATAGACTTAAGGCAGGCCTCGATTTTTGGAATCATGCCCCTGGAAATTATTCCAGTTTTAATATATTTCTTGGCCTCCGCCACTGTAAGAGTAGAGATAAAGGTATCCTTGTCCTCAAAATCCTTATAAACTCCTTCAGTATCTGTAAGCAACAACAATTTTTCTGCCTTTAGGGCACCAGCTATTTCCGCTGCCACATAATCAGCATTGATGTTGTAGCTTTCGCCGTCATCACCTACACCGATGGGGGCGATAACTGGAATATAGCCGTTATCCAACAGAGTATCCAAAATGGACGTGTCAATGGCGGCCACCTGACCTACATAGCCGATATCCACATTGGCCTGCTTTCCTGCTTCATCATATACAGTAGCCAGCTTCTTGGAGGCTCTAATAAGTCCCGCATCCTTGCCGCTAAGGCCCACTGCCTTTACACCGCGGCAATTAAGCATATTTACAATATCGGAGTTTACCTTGCCGTCAAGGACCATCTCCGCTATTTCCACTGTTTCCTCATCGGTTACCCTAAGACCACTGACAAAGGCAGACTGTTTACCCACCTTCTTTAAGAATTGGGTAATGTCCGGACCACCGCCATGTACGATTACCGGCCGCATCCCCACATATTTCAGCAGGCTAACATCCTCCATAACCTTATGCTTTAGCTCTTCGTTTATCATAGCATTGCCACCGTATTTTATAACGATGGTTTTGCCGTAAAATTCCTGAATGTAGGGCAGGGCCTCAACAAGGGTGCCTGCCTTTTTTTCTGCATCTAACATACCTATTCTCCTTTACTGCCTTCCCCTCTGGGGAAGGTGCCCGAAGGGCGGATGAGGTCATCAGGTGTGATACTCACCGTTAATCTTTACATACTCATAGGAGAAATCACAGCTCCACACCGTGGCAGTAGCATCTCCCATGCCCATTTCCACATTGATTTCGATATCATGCTCTGCCATCACCCTGGAAAGCTCATCCATGTCAAATTCTGCTCCCAGGCCATTGGCGTAAACAGTAATATCACCAAATTTAATTACAGTCTTTTCAGGCACCATTGGAACTCCGGCATAACCCACAGCACAGATTACCCGGCCCCAGTTAGGGTCTTCACCGAAGAAAGCGGTTTTAACCAATGGAGACTTGGCAATGCTCATGGCCACAGTCTTGGCATCCTCAAAGGTCTTTGTACCATGTACGTTAATGGTAAGGAACTTGGTAGCCCCTTCCCCATCTGCAGCAATACGCTTGGACAACTCCTGGCAGATAGTCTTCAGGGAATCATAGAACACCTTATAGTCCTCAGTCCCCTCCTTGATTTCCGCATTGCCGGCCTCACCATTGGCCAAAACCAACACAGTGTCATTAGTACTCATATCACCATCCACGGAAATCATATTGAAGGAAACCTCCACGATGTCAGACAAGGCCTTTTGCAGGAGAGGTGCAGCTATGTTGGCATCCGTGGAAATATAGCAAAGCATGGTAGCCATATTTGGCTGAATCATGCCAGAGCCCTTGGCAATAGCACCAAAGCGAACCTCCTTGCCTCCGAGCTGTACGGAGAAGGAGCATGCCTTGGAATAAGTATCAGTGGTAATAATGGCATTTCCGGCATTCACACTGCCATCCTCAGAAAGCTCAGCAGCTGCCGCCTTAATGCCAGCAGCCATCTTGTCCATGGGGAGATTAACACCAATAATACCAGTGGAACCAACAAATACATCATAAGGATCACATCCCAGCTCAGCAGCTGCCAGCTTGGCCATTTCCTGGGCGTTCTTCAGCCCCACCTCACCGGTACAGGCATTGGCACAGCCTGCATTGGCCACAATGGCATGAGCCTTGCCATCCTTGAGATGTTCCCTATCCACAATTACCGGGGCCGCAGCCACGGCATTCTTGGTAAATACACCCGCAACTGCTGCTTCCTTTTCAGTATATATCAATGCCAAATCCAGATTGCCGCTCTTCTTTATACCAGCCTTAACACCAGCAGCCTTAAATCCCTTTGGAAAGGTTACGCCGGCCTTTGCACTTTTCTCAGAAAACATTCTTAATTCCTCCTATATAAATCCTGCTTTACGAATTAAATTAAGGATACATTGGCACAACATCCAGACCCAGCTTTTCATCAAAGCCACAGGCAATATTAAAATTTTGAACGGCCTGACCAGCCGCCCCCTTCACCAAATTATCAATGGCAGAAAGGACAATTACCCTGTTGGTTCTCGGATCAATGTGCCAACCCAGTTCACAGTAATTGGAGCCCCGTACATTCTTAGTGGCTGGATAACCATTTCTACCGAGAAGTCTAATAAAGAACTCCTTGCCATACATTTCCTCATAGGCTTTGTCAACCTGCTCCGGCTTCACTCCGTCCATGAGCTTTGCATAGCATGTGCTCAAAATTCCTCTGGACATTGGTACCAGATGAGGTGTGAAATTAAGCACTGTTTTTTCCCCGGACAGCTCTGTCAACGCCTGTTCAATTTCCGGTGTATGACGATGGTTAGCTACGCCATAGGCTTTGAAGCTATCATATAGCTCCGGAAAATGATTTGGCAGCTTTGCTCCCCTGCCTGCTCCGGAAACTCCTGACTTGGCATCAATTACAATAGTATCCATATCGATAAGCTTTCCCTTGGCCAATGGTGCCAGAGCCAAAATGCTGGCAGTAGTATAACAGCCTGCATTGCCGATTATCTTGGCATCCTTTATCTGAGCTCTGTAAAGCTCTGCCAGTCCATACACTCTAGGGGCATCCTTGTGGATATGCTCCACCTTGTACCAGGCCTCGTACACCTCAGTATCATCAAAGCGGTAATCCGCACCCAAGTCAATAATACGGGTTGGCTTATCCTCCAACGCCTTCCCCACCTTCATGGCATGACCATGAGGCAAGCCTATGAAAACGAAATCACTGTCATTACCTATTTGTTCCATCTCACTCATACTGATGAGCTGTTTATCGTAAATTCCTCGAAAATGAGGGTATATATCAGAAATATTTTCACCTACATGGCTTTCAGAGGTAATATGCACCACCTGAGCCTCAGGATGATTATGTAATATTCTCAACAATTCGGCACCGGCATAGCCAGTTGCACCAATAACGCTTACCTTCTTCATGGTCAATTCCTCCTTGTCAATGAGTAGAGTATACACCTTTTATTCATAAAATGCAAGATTTTGTTAATAATTATGCACTGTTATACATGGCATTTATTACTTTTTAGCTTGGAAATGGAAAATTACGAACAACTGTGTTAAAATTAATTGCGTTACCAATTATGATTCATTAAAGAAGGAAAATATATAGCATGATGTTCTTAATTAGATTACTTAAACGGCTTATAATACTGGCCATTCTGTTTGCTGTTATGTTCTGTGGGGCCTATTATTTTTCTGGCGGCACCATTTTCTTTGAACCGGCCACTGCCCTGCGAATTAATCGTATTATTTTTCTTGAGCGGGAAGTTAACAACTCCTTGGACCGTGACAATTACGTTTCCATTGATGAAATGCCGGAATCCCTGACCCAGGCGGTGGTGGCCGTGGAGGATAACCGTTTCTACACACATCATGGTTTTGACCCGGAGGGAATTGGCAGAGCTGCCCTGGTAAATCTCCAATATGGTGAAGTAAAAGAGGGAGCCAGCACCATCACCCAGCAGCTGGTAAAAAATATGTTTCTGTCCCAGGACCAGACCTACGGCAGAAAGGCGGAGGAATTACTGCTGGCCCTAGATATGGAGCTACACTACTCCAAGGAACAGATTCTGGAAATGTATCTGAATACCATTTACTTTGGCTCGGGCTTTTACGGGCTAAAGGATGCCTGCAAGGGCTATTTTGACAAAACTCCTGACCAGCTTGCGTTGCCTGAGGCCGCCATGCTGGCTGGTATTCCAAACGCTCCTTCTGTTTATTCCCCTTATGAAAACTTTAAGCTGGCCAAGCAACGCCAGTTTATTGTTCTCGATGCCATGGTACGGGCAGGCTACCTTAGAGAAAACATTGCGGAGGATGCCAAAATAAAGCCTTTATATCTGGCCCACCAATAATCTATCCAGTTGATAAATAATCTGCATACAAAAAGAAGCCTTTACGAAATGAAACATCATCTCATAAAAGCTTCTTTTAATTTTAAGTATTATTCGTGGCTCCAGCCGCGACCAACCTGATGTTCAGGTCTCAGATATCTGTCCAAATCATTTTCAACGATTTCCTGAGCCTTCTGCTTAGCCAGCTTTTCCTTCTTGTACTTTTCGTAGGCTTCCTTACCCATCTTCAGGATAAGCTCATCCTCTTCCTTCTTCTCCCTTTCTACAACCTTGATTCTATTGTTGTAGGCATTGAAGAAATCACGGCAAATTTCTTCGTAGAGCTTTGCATCACGAGGGGTTCCCTTTGGAGCGAGCTTTCTGTAGGAATACAGTACCTCATGGGACTTGGAATCCACAACATCAAAGAACACATTAAGACGGGTATCATTGGATACGGTGCAAACGATGTACGCATCACCATAATCCTTAACTCTTTCCTTAAAGAGCTCCAGTGCCTTATGACGGCCCAGACGATAAATATCGATATGCTCCTTATTGTTTACGGTTCTGCAAAAATCCTGATAGGACATATAAGAGAACTGATTCTTCTTGTTGTTCTTTACAGCCTGTTCGTAAATCATCTTGGTAAGCTCTTCAACAGTTGGCTCCTCATCCTGTGGAGAGAACTGCGGATTACCAATTACGAAAGACTTTTCATCCAGCATACCATAGCTGTATACGGTTTCCTTTGAAGTACCCACTTCCCAGGCAAATGCAAACTGGGTGCCAAAAACCATAATACACATCACAGTCAGCAGCTGTATAATCTTCTTCATTAAAATTACCTCCATAAAAGTCTAGTTTTAATCCCTAGTAA
>DFHJ01000090.1 GCA_002372665.1 Anaerovibrio lipolyticus | reverse complement strand
CATGGCTATAGTATAACATCAATACAATAAATAATCTAAACTCCTAATTTACCACTTGATAAGTATTACTGTATTCATTTCTTACATCTTTACAAGTTGCGTCTTAATTGCCTCCGCAATTTTCTTTGCCATCATTGGTGGCACAGCATTTCCAATCTGAACAAACTGTTGCCCTCGACTGCCCTCAAAAAAGTAATTGTCTGGAAAAGTTTGCAAACGTGCCGCCTCTCTCACGGATATTGACCTGCATTGCTCAATATCCGGATGTATAAAGTAATGTCCATCCTTTGCCAAATGAGCCAAAACCGTATGGCAAAAATGTTGGTTACCCTCTACAACTTTAAACCTGTCCAAAAATGCTGTCTTATTCTTATGTGTCATAAGATTATCAGGCAAATCTGTGTATTTTAATCTAACCCCCTTATTCCAGGCCTCAATGGCCCGCCTGTATATTTCCATGTCCCTGTCATTATTAGGTCGTACCACATGGTGTGTCAGAACATCGTTTTTAGTTCGCAACTTATTTTTCCGTACATAAGCACTTGCTTGTTGAAAAGGCAAATACTCCTCAGCATATCCACCATGTCGAACTGGTGGTAAATCAGATAGTACATCATTAACGAGAGCATTAGAATGGATTTTGGGAAAGCTGGGGTAGGAATAATCTGTATCCTTGCGCCAACCAATAATAATTATTCTCCTTCTGTTTTGAAGAACTCCAAAATCCCTTGCGTTCTGCTCTTTACACTCAATTTCATATCCAACTCTTTTTAAGTGTGCCTGAAGATTCTTAAATGTTCCGCCACCATTAGCTGATTTCAATCCTGCAACATTTTCAAAAACAAACATCTTAGGTTGATACTGTGTCAGAAAACGCGTGTACATCTTGTAAAGTTCATTCCTAGGATCTTCGTTCATGGGCACAATCATGTGACTGCTTTGTGCCCTCCCCACAAGAGAGTAAGCCTGACAAGGTGGCCCCCCTACAACCACATCAACATGTTCAATATTATCCTCAGCAAGTATTTCATCAATTCTATCAAAAATTCCCCTAATGGTCTTTGATGACATTTCAACATTGATTACAGTCTTGGTCACCTCTGAAGGGATTTTATCAAACAATTCTTCTCGCGATATTTCACCTCGTTCATAACGATAATATCGTTTCAAGCCTCCCCGTTGTTTTAAAAACATATATGCAGCTCTTGTCTCCAAAGTCCGTGCAGCAGCTTCATTCATTTCTACATGCGCAATAGGATTGAAACCAGCTTGTATAAAGCCTTCTGACAATCCTCCTGCCCCAGCAAACAAATCTATAAAATTTAAACCACTTTTTATAAACATACTTCTTTTTCCTTGCTTTTAATCAATGTTATATTTTATTTTCAAAACAACCATAATTCATGATATTTTTCCCACCTGTGAGGCATAATAACCATTTTAGTCTATACAGATTTCCACATGTCACTCTTGAAAAAACATAACCCATACATAATATTTTCTATTTTTGTTTAGCTTATCCTTTTTTATAAAAAATATTTTTTGTAACCTTGTGCAAAATTATTTTTAATTCACCTCATCAATCATTCTCATACCAAACAATGGGCAAAGACCAGAATTAGCAAAAATCTTAGTACATTACTTACAAAAACAAAATTACAACAATATATATATTTTGATTTATTTCTTTATTTTCCAAATAGCCTTCTGCTTTGCACCTTCACGTTCAATATATCCCTTATCTCTTAATGAATTTAATACACGTTGCACCGTTCTAATTGTTTTGCTTGACCGTTCCGCGAGTTCATCCCTTGATGCATCGGGTTTTACCTTCAAAATTGCCAGTATAGTCTTCTCTGTATTATTCACTTCTAAATCTATGAAACCCAATTTTGTTTTTTCAACCACCATAACACAGGAAAAGGCTTCACTATTCCTCGCCTTTTTTCCAGTCTTCGCCAACGGTGCCCGATTCCCTCATTTCCGTGGCTGCCTCGCTCATACGGGCGAAGGATTGTCTTACGCCAGCAGAATCATGTGCAAAATTCACTGCATGATCATCTGAAATACCAATAGAAGCCGCCTCAGAGACAGAATCCATATTTGCGCCCATGAAAATAAAATTCCACTTGTACTCCTGAGTGGCCTTTTCTATCATGGCCTTTACATCTGCTTTGGTATACTCCCTGCTGTGATTTTCCTTGCCATCGGTCATAATGAGAAACAGCACACGGCGCTTGGCAGGGCAAATACCGTCATGATTCATTCGGCCAAATGTGTCTGTAACCGTTCTGCCCATTGCATCCAGAAGGGCAGTCATCCCTCTTGCGTAGTATTCTTTGTCGGTTAGCTCAGGCACCTTCTTTATATCTTCAGCGTCTACAAGCTTTTCATACTTGTCGTCAAAAAGAACCGTGGTAACCTCAGCACTTCCCTTTTCTAGCCGTTGCTTATCCAAGAAAGAGTTATAACCGCCTATGGTATCTCCCACTAAATGTCTCATTGAACCAGAACGGTCCAAAATGCATACAATCTGCACTGGCTCAGCTGATGTAAGCTGGCATTCTGGAGTATGCTCATGTGGCAATAAATCCGTTTGTTGAGCAAAGCATATACCTGTACTAAAAACCAGCATCGATACTAACATTAATAAGCTTCTGTACATTTAATCATCTCCTCCTAATGGGCCTTCACTTGTGAAGGCAGTACTGTTGGAAAAATTATATACTCGCAATCTGACCCACAGCATACAGCGGCAGATTTATCAGCCACTCCTCTTTCTTGTAGTCTGCCATAGATGTGCGAACACAAATCTCTGGAGAGAATTTCTCTCTATATGTTTTTAAACTCTTGGCACGAAGATTTACCTCTGCCTTTACTTCCACTGGAACTACCCGATTACCAGTACCGATAACAAAATCAATTTCACAGGAGCCTCTGTCATTGGTGTAATAGTACACATCTACATCCTCAATATTTTTTAACTGCTGACAAACATACTGCTCCGTCAATGCACCCTTAAATTCTGTAAAAAGGCTATTACCATCCAGCAAGGTTCGAGGGCTAAGGCCGGCCATACAACCAAGAATGCCAACATCTACCAAAAAAATCTTAAATGCCTTCAGATCCTCATAACCCTTTAATGGAATACCAACTGAATTAACTCGGCTAACCTTGTGAATCAAACCACAGTCACTGAGCCACATGATAGCAGTTTCATACTCCTTCGCTCTGGCACCTTCACGAACAAGCCCATACACAAATTTTTTGTTCTCCTTTGCCAGTTGAGAAGGAATACTGTTCCATAACATTCGAATTCTCGGAATTATTTCATTTGGAGCATGCTTGGAAAAATCCTGCTCATAAGCATATAATATTCGTTTTTGTATTTCCCTAACTTCCCCGAAATCTTTATTATCAGCAAAGTTTTGCACTACCTCAGGCATGCCACCAACATAATAATATTGTTTCAAGGCGTCAATGTAAGTTTGTTTGAAGGTGGTTATCATCTGAAAATCCTGACGATCCAACAGGTCTGCGAACTGCTTCTGGACAGTTGCCATTAAAAATTCCTTGAAGGAAAGGGGATAAAGCTTCAGAAAATCAACTTTTCCTACTGGAAATGAAGTCCCCGGATGTAAAGCTATACCAAGTAAAGACCCAGCACATACAATATGGTACTGCGGTGCCCTTTCACAGAAATACTTCAGAGATGCCAATGCTCTTGGGACCTCCTGTATTTCATCAAAAATCAACAAACAATTATCAGGATCTATCTTGCGACCTGCAAACAGCTCCAAGCCCATAATTAAACGGTCAACGTTCAGATCATAGGCAAATAGCTCTGCCATACTTGGATTAGAATCAAAATTTATATATATTGTATTGTCATACTCTTGCTTGCCAAATTCCTGCATTAGCCATGTTTTGCCAACCTGGCGTGCTCCCTCAATAATTAAAGGTTTACGATATTTACTTTTTTTCCATTTTAAGAGCTTCTCAATAGCAGTTCTGTACATACCACACCTCCACCTTCTATGTAAATACAGTATGACATGTTATTACAAAAAATACAACGAACTTTTGTAGCACAATAACACTTTTTTCGCCGAACTTTTGTAGTATCATCACACTTTTTGCACCGAACTTTTGAAAGCCGTCTACATTATCCCTTTTTTTGCCCACACATCTATTGCCAATAAATTTCGCGTAGTATAGTATTAAATAAAACATCGGAAAATACAAAGAGCTGTGATTCCTTGGGGGAGGGAGAAATATGGGAATTGAAGACACCCATCTATGGAAAGACTACTACGACGGATGTGAAGAAGAGGGTTGGCAGGATGCGGATCCTTTTGACAAGGACAGCCAGGACGCTTATGATGCCATCTGGGATGATTACAGTATGGACCGTGATGAATTTGAAGAAGATAATTACAATCCAGATTTTTTTGATGAACGCGACAACGATAATGTAAAGGTGGATACTCCTCCAGCCGCCACTCCCAAAACAAGAAATATCTACATTCCTATTATTGATAATCCCCGTAAGCCCCGTTATTACTGCCCCAAGTGCCACAGTAATGGCGCGATACGACTAAAATATATTACCCCGCCGCCACAGCTGGATTCCAGCCCAGCTGTTCACTACTTTTATTTGCTCATTTCCCTGATATTCCTTTTGCCAGCCCTACGCAGTGTTGCGGATATAGTCATGGGTATTGATATAGCAGGAAATTTATTGATTATCGGTGTAAGCGGAGCAATCTCATTCTTTGCCGGCAGGGCCTACCTCTCCAACAAGAAACAGCATGAGGAACACTGTAAAATCTACCAACAGCAATGCGATTTATGGGCCAATGGCTATAGATGTACAGCCTGCGGCACCCATTACCCAATGCAAACAGACGAAAATGATTTGCCAAATAAATAGCCTATACAAGACAAAAAGCCGGGAACAGGCTGCCATCCATTGGATAGCGACCTGCTTCCGGCTAATTTTTTACCCGTTACTCCCCGGACAAAACCTTTTCCTTAAACTTTGCCAATACCTCATTTGAGCCAATGGCAAAAACCTTGTCCCCTTTACAGAATTTATAGGTTGGCGGCGGCGTAATCAAGGTTTTCTCCTCATGAATGATTGCAATAACATTCAGGCCAAATTGGGCGCGGAGATTGGCCTCCACAAGATTTTTATTCCACAGCTCCTTAGGTGCATTAAAGTTAATTATTTTAATATCACCCTCTATTTCAATATAATCCTTAACATTAGGTGTCACCAATTGCAGTGCCAAACGCTTGGCCATTTCCAGTTCGGAAAATACAATTCGAGTGGCTCCCATTTTTTTTGCCATTACGGCATGACGGTCATCAATGGCCTTTACCACAATGTCCGGAATATTGCGTTCATTGCACAGCATGGTAGCCATAAGACTGGCTTCCAGATTTTTAGTGGAAATAATAACCGTATCAAAGCTATCCATACCGGCACGATCAAAGGCTCTGGAGTCCCGTATATCAAAGCTGACTATTCTCGATACCTGATCTGCCAATTTGCTGACCACATTTTCATCAATATCCACACACAAAACTTCATAGCCCATTTGTTCCAAGGTTACGGCCAGGCTTATGCCAAAACGGCCCATGCCCAGAATTGCAAATTGATTTTTTCTGTTTACCATATTCTTTTACCTCAACCTATCATAATATTGCCTTCCGGATATTTAATCAGGGATTCCTCCTGCTTGATAACAGCCATTATAAATGTCAAAATTCCCACTCTGCCCATGAGCATGGTAAGGGACAATATGAGCTTGCCCCACATATCCCATTCATTAGTGATTCCTATGCCCATACCTACCGTACCAAAAGCCGAAACCGTTTCAAAAATTACAGCTCCCAGCTGATGGACCTCACCATCAATTACCGACAGCAAAATACCGGCGGATACCACCCAAATAGTTGCGATGGTAAAAATGGCGTAGGCCTGGACCTGAAGCTTTCTGCTTATCTGTCTGCCAAATACAACGTTTTCCCTTTTACCACGAACTACAGACCACATGGACAGCATAACGATAAAATATGTGGTGCTCTTGATACCACCGCCAGTGGACAGTGGCGAGGCACCGATAAACATGAGCAGTATCATCACCAGCTTGCTAATCTGGGTAGCTGCATCCAAATCGAAGGTATTAAACCCCGCTGTACGACATGAGATGGAAGTGAAAAAGGACTGGGCCAGCTGCTCACTCAGCGGTAAATTGCCCAATGTTCTTGGATTCTGGCTATCCACCAAAAATATCAATAAGCCTCCCAAAACAATGAGGAATGCCGACGTGGACAGTACAATCTTGCTGTGGAGGGTAAGCTTGCACCATTTACGGGTATGCAGTACATCATACATAACTGTAAAACCGATTCCTCCCAATACTATCAAGGTTCCAAGACAGCCCATCAAAAAGAAGTCATCCCCTCTCCTGGTCAGGCTGTCATAATTGCCAAACAAGTCAAAACCCGCATTGCAAAAGGCGGAAACAGAATGAAATATCCCATAACCTATACAATCCCAGCCGTATTCCGGATAAAAATGCCAGGACAGCAGAACGGCAAAAAATCCCTCCACCACGATGGTATATTTTATCATGCGGTTAATCAGAGAGAACATCCCCATTCTGGAGCTTTGGTTAAGGGATTCCTGCAGCACCTGAGTTTCCGACAGGCGAAAACGGTACCCCATACTATGGGCAACCAAAGTACCCAAGGTCATAATCCCCAACCCTCCTATCTGGATAAGGAGCAGCATAACCACCTTGCCAAATAGGGTCAAATCATTTTTCAAATCCGTCACCGTCAGTCCTGTTACGCAGGAGGCCGAGGTGGATACAAAAAGCGCGTCCACGGGGTGGAGCCCCATATTATCCGTGGTACTGATGGGCAAGGTCAACAACAATGTGCCTAAACCAATCATAAGAATAAAGCTCAGACAGATTATCTGATTTGGCTTCATGCGGAAGCTATGTTGAATTTTTATAACATCCTGCCTTCGCCAGTTTGGTCCAAAATGCATGTTATCTCTTCACATCCTTCTCGATGGATATGGTTAATATATTTCGTCACATCAATTTTATCACATGTATTGATTCAAAAGCCAATAGGCTGCCAGCCCCACAATAATACTGTATGCGAGATTTCTTGTTTTTGCCGCCACAAGGAGTACCGGTATGGCCGCCAAAAATTCCACATTGGTCCAGCTGAAACGGAACCCACTATGAGCGTCACCAAAAATTGAAACAAAAATCAGCGCACCAAATACAGCCGTGGGCACATACTTCAACCAAAGAGACAGAAATGTCGGCAAAGGGCGTCTCCCCAAAACTGCCAATGGCAGAATTCGGGAAATATATGAAGAACAAAACAGTCCGAAGATGCAGATCAAAATATCTGTATAACTCATTTCTTCTCTACCCCCTCACCATTATCTATTGCTGCTCCCACAATGGCTGCCACTACGGTGGCAACCACCACATTCAGCATATTGTCCAGCCACAAGGACAGCAAAAGGGCCAAGCCCCCGCCCAGCACACCAATACCAATTAGCTTGGCGGACTTAAAATGAAATGACCACAGGCCAATAAACATGGCAATAAGAGCATAGCTTACAAGTCCGGTATCAATATAAACTGCACTGCCCAGCAGCACCCCAGCCACTGTGGCCAGCATCCAGCTCATGTGAGCCAGAAAATTCAGGCCTGCTGCTTTTTTAGGATTCCATTCACTATCTCGCTTCTGAAACTCAATGCTGTTCACAGCAAAGGTTTCATCCACTATTTCCTGGGCATAAATCATACGATAGAGCAGGGATTCCTTGGAAATATACTGATTGAGGATAAGCCCATATAACATGTGACGCAGATTTACAATACCTACAGTAATTACAATGGGAATGATGGCCGTCCCAGCGCCAATCATAGCCAGTGCAATAAACTGGCCACTTCCGGCAAAGAGGAAAATAGACATCATGGCCATCAAGAAAGCATCCAGTCCCACCTTTTCCCCCAATATCCCACAGGCCACACCCAAAGGTATATACCCGAAGCATATCGGCCATACTGCCTTGAAAACCTGTTTATTAAAATACTCACCCATAAATAGATTTTCCTCCCCAATAAAATTGATAATAATATTTTAATAACATCTTTTTAATGTTATTAAAACATTTAATATCCAAAATGTCGTATGCGATTTAAAATTCAACAAAATTGCCCCTGGTGAAAATCTGCACTGTACTTCCATCTGCCTTTGTACCTACGATTTCCATATCCTCTGTACCGATCATAAAATCCTCATGCACCAGAGAATCATTTACACCATGCTGCAAAAGCTCCACAGTATCCATCTTTTCTCCACCTTCAAGGCAGGTAGGATATGCCTTGCCAAAGGCCAAATGACATGCCGCATTTTCATCGAAAAGTGTATTGTAGAAAAGGATACCGCTGTTGGAAATAGGAGAATCATACGGCACCAAAGCCACCTCACCCAAATGCTTTGCCCCATCGTCGGTATCAAGGAGCTGCTTTAGAACCTCCTGCCCCTTGGTGGCACTGTATTCCACCACTTTACCTTCCTTAAATACAAGGCGAATTCCATCAATGACATTTCCCTGATAAATAAGAGGCTTGGAGGCATAAGCAACACCATCCACACCGTTACGGTCCGGCAAGGAATACACTTCTTCCGTTGGCATATTAGCCACAAATTCTACTTTATCGGCAGCTATTTCAGCACCGCCAGCCCAAATATGTCCCTCTGGCAGCTTCACAGTTAGGTCTGTACCCAATCCATTAGTGTAGTGTAAAGATACCAGCTTCTCTCTATTAAGAAAATCCGTTGCCTTCTTCATAAAGGCCGTGTGCTTGCTCCATGCCTCAATAGGATCATTTTTTTCATCAATGCGAACTGCAGAGAAAATTGCCTGCCACAGCTTGGCAACTGCCTCCTCCGCATTGGCAGTATCCTTGAAAACCTTGGAGGCCCAGGCAGGAGTTGGAATAGAAACCACACACCAACGCAGCTCATTGTTCATAATAGCTCCCCGATATTCCAGCAGAGCCTGCCCCGCAGCCATTTGGGCACGGCGCAGCTTGTCCTGTTCCACACCTTTGAATATAGATGGGTCACTGGCATGAATAGAAACTATAGCCGCCCCTTTTTCCTTGAAGCTCATAAACATATCGTAGCGATACTGGGGAAATTCATCAAAAATTTCATTGGCAGCACCATCAAAACGAATACGTGAAAATTTCTCATCGCTCCAGTTAATCTTTACATCGGAGCACCCGGCCTCAAAGCCCTCCTTAGCCACACGACGGGCAAAATCAGCGCATTCGATTGGAGAATTGATAACCAGCAGCTGCCCCTTTTGCAGGTTGATACCCGTCTTAACCACCAATTTTGCATATTTATTTAAAAGATTATCCATATATTTTCTCCTTTAAAAACTATCTTTTAATAATATAAACAATAGTATAACGAAAAAGCATTCCATGCAAGTTAATGTTTTAAAAATCCTATTTAAATGATATAATATACATATTCAAGCTTCATTTTTTAGGAATATATATGATTTCTTTGTGTGTTCTTTCATTTTAGAAGTTTTTCCT
>DFHJ01000029.1 GCA_002372665.1 Anaerovibrio lipolyticus | reverse complement strand
GCTTGATATGGTGGATGGCAAGGTGGACATGGCTGGAATTGAGGGTAGGCTGACACCGGATACCAAGATGGTGCTTATCCAGCGCTCCCGTGGTTATTCTATGCGTAATCCATTGAGCATTGATGATATTGAGGCTATTTGTGCTGAGGTGCATCGTATTAAGCCTGATTGTGTGTGCTTTGTTGATAACTGCTACGGTGAATTCGTGGATACAAGAGAGCCGGTACAGGTGGGAGCAGATATTATGGCGGGCTCCCTTATCAAGAACCCTGGTGGTGGTATTGCCCTTACCGGAGGTTATATCTGTGGTAAGGACGAGTTGGTGGAGCTGGCTTCCTACAGAATGACCTCACCAGGCATGGGTGACGAGCTGGGAGCATCTCTGGCAAATAACAGAATGATATTCCAGGGCCTCTTTATGGCGCCTCATGTGGTGGCCCAGGCTATAAAGGGAGCAGTATTTGCTGCTGGCTTGTTCAGCAAATTAGGATATAAAACTCTGCCATTGCCTACTGATGTACGGGGAGATATTATTCAGGCTGTACAGCTGGATACTCCTGAAAATCTCATTGCTTTCTGCGGGGGCATTCAGAAATATTCACCGGTGGATTCCTTTGCCGCGCCTGAGCCATGGGATATGCCAGGCTATGAGGACCAGATTATTATGGCGGCAGGTACATTCGTACAGGGTGCCTCCATTGAGCTTAGTGCTGATGGCCCAATGCGTGCCCCATACAACGTATATATGCAGGGGGGCGTTACCTTCGAGCATGCCGTAATCGGTATTATGGGTGCAGCCCAGGCTATTGAGGACATTGACCGCTGAGGACATATCCAAGAAGTGAAACTGATTGGCAAATACGTCCCATGTGAAAACAAATAAGATATTTCATTTTAGGCACAAAAATAGAGAGCAGTCTCACAGGCTGCTCTCTTTGTATATAGCGGGTTGAAATTGGAATCACATCTGGCGGTAGATGCCTATTACCTTGCCCAAGATGGTTACATTCTTTTCGTAGAAAGGCTTCATGGAATCATTCTCCGGCTGGAGACGGATGCAATCCTTTTCCTTAAAGAAGCGTTTTACGGTGGCGGTCTCTCCATTTACCAATGCCACCACAATATCACTGTTGTTTGCAGTGCTCTGTTGCTTGACCATGATATAGTCGCCGTCATATATACCGGCATTTATCATGCTTTCACCGTCAACCTTCAGCATAAAGGTTTCTGACGTGGTACCCAGGAGGTTCTGTGGGAAAGCAAATACCTCCTCAATATTTTCCTGGGCCAGAATAGGAGTACCGGCGGTTACTGCGCCAACCAACGGAACATTGACAGTACGTTCCCAAGGCTTGTCCTCCAAAAGATCAATGGCACGAGGCTTGGTTGGATCACGGCGAATCAGACCGGCATCCTCTAATTGATTGAGATATCCATGTACAGTGGAGGATGATTTAAGTCCAACAGCCTTGCCTATCTCGCGAACAGAAGGCGGATAACCCTTTGATAAAAGAAATTCCTTGATGTACTTGTAGATTTGGCTCATGCGCTCATCGGCACAGCGTTTACGTCCCATTAGTCACACTCCTCACATAATAGTTCTGTACCTATAGTATAGCATATATATGTTCTATTGCAAGTGTTCTGCAAACAAAAGTGCTGATTATTTTATGTTTCTGTAATAAATATGTTTCTTTAAATATTTAAAAATCTTTCCTCGCAGTGAACTAATATTCTATGGTATAATTTTGGCAATAGCACCATTGTCTAATTTTGGGGTGAATTATATGAAGCACATTCCGTATTTATGCGAAGATGTACAGTCATTTTTCAATAAAGTGGATGAATTTTCCGGTCAGTTAGCTGGCATGGGGGATTATTCCTGTGTGCTGGTTACGATTTATGCCAATATCCATTTAAAGGATAAAGTTCCCGATTTAATTCACAAGGTACGGGAAGTGTTACCTGAGGCTAAAATCGCTGGCGGAACGGCATCGGCCATGATTACGGCAGGTGTCATTAATTATTATGGCATTTCCTTGACTTTTTCTGTGTTTAAAGAAGGCCAGATAGAGGTTTTTCCAATTTTTTGGGATGATGATAAAAGCAAGGAAATCGGTGTGGAAACCTTGGAAAAATTGACCAAGGTGGATAATCTGGCTGCAGTGGAGCTGCTCACTGCCGGTTACGCCATTAATGCAATGCCTTTCTTTGAGGAAATATCTAAGCTGCCACCAGAGGTAGTATTCTTTGGTGGGGTGGTGGATGATGGTACGACTCCGGCTGGACAGGGCTTCGTCTTTACTGGTGATGATGTCATCCATAGGGGCCATGTGATGGTGGCCTTTAAGGGCAAGTCCTTAAAGGTTCATGTTGGGTATGGCAGTGGCTGGAAACCACTAGGCAAGACTATGACCGTGACCAGATTGGATAATTATCATACCATTTGTGAAATAGATGATGTGCCTGTCCGTACAATCTATGAGAAATATTTGGGTATTACCAGCTGGAATGATGATTTTTTAAGTGAAGCGGTGGCCTTTCCGTTTTCAATCATCAGAAAGGGGGCTTTTTTGTCCAGACTGCCAAGACGGCTTGATAAGGATGGCAGTGCCAGCTATGGGGCGGATTTCGTTGTAGGTGATATGATTCGTCTGTGCTATGGTGATCCAGCCATTATTATTCAGGAGGCCCGCAATATCCAGATGGAAATGATCAGATTTAATCCTGAGGGGATATTTGCTGTCAGCTGCTGGGCAAGAAATATTCATCTTCATAAAGATGTTAATCAGGAATTGGAGGCTTGTCGCAAGGGTGTTCCTTCCACGGGGATTTACGCCTCCGGCGAATACATGAGGATCCCGGAGGGAGATATATACCTCAATAATATGTGCCTGTCCATAATCGGCTTCAGGGAGGGCGGTCATGAGGTTATATCCAGTAATGATGAATCAATGCAGCCAATCCGCTTGGAGCATCAAAACAGTGTACTAAGTCACATGATGCATTTTGTACAGGCTGTGTCCAACGAGCTGGAGGAAAGCAACAGACGCCTTCATGATATTGCCAAAATTGATTTTCTCACTAATCTTCTCAATCGAGGTGAGCTGGAATCTGAGATGGCAAATTCCCTATACAGGTGTCAACTGTCGGGAAATTCAGTTTCAGTAATGATGCTGGATATAGATAATTTTAAGAGCATTAATGACACCCTGGGGCACGATACTGGTGATGAGGTCCTTAAGAGCGTGGCTGAACTCATTAAGCAAAATATTCGCTCTACGGACAGAGCAGGTCGTTGGGGTGGCGATGAGTTTATAATTGTCTTTAACAATTGTGATGTGGATGTGGCTACAAATGTGGCCGAGCGCATAAGAAGTAAAATTACGGGCTTGACGTCAATATTTAAAGTGAAGAATGTGACGGTGAGCATCGGAATTACGGCAGCTACCAAGGAGGATACTATCCTGTCCCTGTTTCAGCGGGTTGATGCAGCTATGTATAAATCAAAGAATCAGGGCGGCAAGAATTGTGTAACGGTGATTTAAAATCAAATAATATCATAATAAGAATATTTAAAATCCCTGTCAGGGAGGAATGTTAATCCTTCTTGGCAGGGATTTTTGTGTGTTTGTTAAATGATTCAGTTTATTTAATTAGCTTGGTTAAAACATCATCCAGAGCATTCAGGACACTATTGATATCTTTCTCTGTAACCACCAATGGAGGCTGGAAGGCCATAACGTTTCTCTCAATACCATTCTTGCCGATAATAAAGCCACGATCCTTCATTTCTTCAAGAACCATATCCAGCTCCTCAGGAGCCGGGCTCTTGTCGGCATGGACAAATTCTGCACCACGCATGAGCCCCAGACCACGGATATCGCCAATGATAGGGTGCTTCTTCTGAAGCTCAACCAGACCATCATACAGCTGCTGTCCACGCTCCTGGGCATTCTGCATGAGATTATGCTTCTGAATATAGTTAATAACGCTAAGACCGGCAATGGAGGATACAGGGTTG
This sequence comes from Anaerovibrio lipolyticus, assembly GCA_002372665.1. Taxonomy (GTDB): domain Bacteria; phylum Bacillota; class Negativicutes; order Selenomonadales; family Selenomonadaceae; genus Anaerovibrio; species Anaerovibrio lipolyticus_C. The sequence continues at coordinate 872 of DFHJ01000029.1, read as the reverse complement.
CCACCAAGAGTGGAGGCACCTGGCTTGGTGTAGGTGTCTGCAATTTTGGCAGATGCAGTGAAGGCAGATATTGGGGCACCATTACCCAGAGCCTTGGCCATGGTCATAATATCAGGAACTACGTCGAAGTTTTCAATGGCAAACATCTTTCCTGTACGGGCAAATCCAGTCTGCACCTCGTCAATAATCAGAAGAGCATTGTACTTTTCAAGGATTTCCTTTACACGTTTAAAGTATCCCTTAGGTGGGGTAACAATACCCGCATTTCCCTGAATAGGCTCAGCAATCAGGGCGGCTGGGTGACCGCTGGTGGAATATTTTATCAGGTCCTCAACAGCATTGGCACAGGCCAAATCACATTCAGGATATTTTTTCCCCAACGGGCAGCGATAGCAATAGGCATTTGGAGCAAAGTGAATACCCCCACATGGATGAGGATCAGTACGCCACATCTGAATACCAGTAACACTCATGGTGAGCTTGGTACGGCCATGGAGACCGTTTCTCAGACTGATAAATTCATCGTTGCCTGTATAAATGGAAGCCAACAGCATGGCACCTTCATTGGCCTCGGTTCCAGTGGAGCAGAAAAAGGTTTTCTGCAAGTCACCAGGGGTGACCTCGGCCAGCTTTTCTGCCAGATTAACGAAATTTTCAGTGAGATAAATATTGCACACATGCTGTAGGGACTGGACCTGCTTTACCACATTTTCGAGAATTTCAGGGTTGCAGTGACCGCAGTTCATAACGGATACACCAGCGAACATATCAAGATATTTGCGTCCCTCGCTGTCATACAAAAACTGCATTTCACCCTTTACAAACTGACGTGGCTCCTTGTAGAAATGAGCCAGACAAGGCATGATGTATTT
>DFHJ01000025.1 GCA_002372665.1 Anaerovibrio lipolyticus | reverse complement strand
TGGTGGATGTTTTTAGTGTTATGGGCACTCCTGATGGGGTGGAGCTTCATACGAGGGGCAGCAAGCAATATTCATTGCGGTTGGACTATGGCAAATGGCAGTACACAGCAATTCCTGCCAAGTCAGAGCAGGCGGAGTCCGGTGGCAGCGTGTTTAATTATAAATATGACTGGACCGATGAGGGCTTTGATTTCTCAGTGGAAATTCCCCAAATCGTTACGGACAAGGTGATGACCTTCTTAAAGGAGCTTTCCCAAGAGGAATTCGGTTTTGTTCCAACAGTGCCAACAGATATGCCAGCTGCCAGACTCATGAAGTATTTTACTCAGTATCCTCTTGACGTAAACGTGGGCTGGTATGTGGATATGCTTGGCTACGACTTTTCCCGTCACATTATAAGGACAAATGACAGCAATTTTGACCTTATTTGCGATTATCTTAAGCTGCCAAAAACCAAGGGCCTGCAGAAGGCCTATCGTGAAAACGGGCGCTCCCTTGTAATATGCTTTTTCCTGCAGAAAATCGGAATTGATGATATAAATTTATGGCCTCATTTTTATGATATAAACCAGCTTTTGGGGCAAAGCTTGGATAGGCTGGGAATTGACCGTTTTGGAGCCTTTTACAAGCGCCAGGGGGCTTGGTGGCGATATTGGTGGGGAGATTTGAGCAATTATGAAATAAACTGGTGGTGGAAACGTCAGGATAAGGAGAACTTATCTGGCTATGACCCTTCCTATGTGGGCTGGCAGATGCTATATAGCTGGCTTATGGAGAAATGGGAACCCCTGAGGGCTGCTGAGATTCTTCATAGTGCCTTGGATGGGGGCTCATACGAGGTGCATGATTGCCTTAGGATGTGGTTTAAAAGCTACACTCGTGGTGAGCTGACAGATGAGTTCGTTCAGGCAATTTATCGTACAGGCTTTTCCAAGGAAACCCATGATGTGTGGACTGCTGAGGAACGCCGATTGAATCAGCTGGCCATGGAGCAGCGGAGCAGGGAGAGAAATGCCCGCCATAAGAGTTATCTGGATATAGAGTTTACTCTGGCTAAGGGGGATCTGATGAAGGAGGAGGATACTCCACAGGGCTCCTTTAAGATTGCCCGCAATGGTCAGGAACTCTTTAAGCTTTCAGAGGCATTCCATAACTGTGTATTCTATCTATATACGGAAAGGATGAACCGCAGGGAATGCGCCATCTACTATCTGGAGCAGGAAGGAAAGCCGGTGGCCTGTATTGAGGTATCAAATGGAGCCATAGTCCAGGCCCTGGGGGACCACAATCACATTTTGAAGGGGGAAATAAAGGATGCGGTCGTTGACTGGGGCATAAGGCATAATCTGGAATTTAAGCCTATGTCATAAGTTTCGACATTAGTATAAAAAAGGCAGGGGCTATGGCTGTAGAGCTAGTGATACTACAATTAATAGTCTTTGTATTATAGAACAAAAAAAGGCAGTGGCTAATGGCTGTAGCAATTAGCGAATGGGTCGTTAAGAAACTCTTTTGTCCGTACCTTAATATTAGTGGAAAAAATCATTTGTTTGAGCGAACAATTTAATGGTGAGCGAGTTATGATTTTTTTCACTATTTAATTAGGACAAAAAGTTTTAGACCCATGAGCGGCGCTACAGACATAGTTACTGCCGTTTTATGTTTACAAAATGTTATATAAATGTTAATTAAATATTATATTAAAACTAATTTAGTGTTTAAAAATCGCTTTTAAAGCGCATACATATGGTTTAACGGTCCTGAACCCTTTCCAAGATTCAGCCCTGCCTTTAATGCGCCAGTAATATATTTCTTTGCATTGGCAATGGCCTCAGGCAAATCATAGCCCATGGCCAGATTGCAGGCAATAGCCGAGGATAGGGTACAGCCCGTGCCGTGGGTATTTGGATTATCAATATGCTCCTGACGATACCAGTTAAATCCTCCGTCATAGTACAGAAGGTCTGTGGCGGTTGCGGATAAATGACCACCCTTTATGAGCACACCACCATAGATTTTGGAGCCAATGATTTTGGCAGCCTCCTCCATATCCTCCAGACTATGAATAGTCATTCCCGAAAGGACTTCGGCTTCGGGGATATTGGGAGTAATTACACTGGCAATAGGTAAGAGCAGGCGACAAAGGTTGTCCTGAGCCTCATCAGCCAAGAGCTTGCTGCCACTGGTGGATACCATTACCGGGTCAACCACAATATTCATGGCTCCATAATCCCGCAGCTTTTCAGAAATAATCTGAATAATATCCGGGGAGGATACCATGCCGATTTTCACCGCATCAGGTGGTATATCCTCAAAAATTGCATCTATCTGCTGTCCCACAAATTCCGCCGGTGCGTTATGAATGGCCCGCACCCCTGTGGTATTTTGGGCTGTCAGGGCTGTAATAGCACTGGTGGCAAAGAGCTTGTGGGCGGTAATGGTCTTGATGTCGGCCTGGATACCAGCTCCCCCGCTGGAATCCGACCCGGCAATAGTTAATACAGATTGCATAATAATAAACCCCTCTCTCTGGGATATTGTTTAATCCCAGGCTGCATATATTTTTTAGTATAGAACCCTGCATAAAGGATAGCAATAGAAAAATACAGCTTTTACAGTATTGTAAGCTAAAACTTAGCATTGTTGGCAGGATTTAAAAAGTATTTTGGCGAATTTAAAAGGCATAAAGGGAATCGGAGGAGTTACGTAATGAAAAGTGTATTGGATGAAGCCTTCAAGACCTATGGCCGGGTACTTGATGTAGATGCTTCCGAATTCATGGATGAGGTTCAGAAGCTGCCGGAGGCACCTAATGGTCAGGTGCTTTATGAGGCATCTGTTCCGTCCTTTGAACAAACAAAGCTGTTTTTGAAGTTTATGGATGAGGTATATGGGGGTATGCCAGTGGAATTTGGCTGCTGCCACGGCTTTAACGATAAACTGAACGGTTTGGAGTACCACAGGGACTCGGAAATCAATATTGCAGGAACGGACATGATATTGATGGTAGGACATCGCTGGGATATTGATTACGGGGATAATTCATACGATACCTCAAAGGTGGAGGCATTCTTCGTACCACAGGGTACACTGGTAGAAATATTTGCCACGACCCTACATTACGCACCATGTGGTGTGGATGGCAAGGAGTTTCGCAGTGGCGTCGTTCTCCCTGGTGGTACCAACGAGGCTTTGGATGTGGTGCCGAAGGCCAAGGGGGAGTCAAAGATGCTCTTTGCCATTAATAAATGGCTGCTGGTCCATCCTGAAAGTGGCGAAACAGGCCGGGTAGGGCTGTTGAAGGGCAAAAATTTAAGTATAAGGGATTTTGAATAAATACCCATCGATTCTGTAGTAATTTAAGGGGGAATAAATATGTGCAAGATTTTAGTACCAGTAGATGGATCTGAAGAATCCGAGAAGGCCATAGAGCAGGCTGTACGTTTGGCCAAGCTGGAGCCTGGCAAGTTGATTTTTATGTATGTGGTGAATATTCAACAGGCAGCTATTTCTGTACATCTTTGTCAGGAGATAATTGATTCTCTTACAGAGGAGGGGAACAGAATCCTTGGGGAAATCAAGGAAAGCCTGCCAGAGGGGCTGGAGTGTGAAACAGTCCTTGATGTGGGTATCCCTTATGAAAAAATTGTGGATTATGCCAAGGATAACGCCATTGACCTTATAGTAATGGGCAGTCGGGGGCTGAGCCTGGTGGAGGGTATCCTGATGGGCAGTGTAAGCCGCAATGTATTGGAACAGGCACCATGCTCCGTATTAATAGCAAAATAACAGTTAAAAAACATTAATTTAGTGTTAAAAAAGTGTAAAATAAACATAAATGTATCCTAACTGCTGCACGTAAGTGTAGCAGTTTTTTCTTCCCTATGAATTTATTAAAATTAGAAACTGCGTTATAATATATTAAATAATAATGGATAATGATATAATAATATTAAAATATCAAGAAAATAAACTAAGAATTATTGACACGTAATATGTTACGTGTAATAATATAAGAAAGAAGGGTATAAGATGAAAAGTTTTTCATCACGGGAAGTTATACAGAAGCTGAAAGAAGATGGCTGGTATGAAGTAGCTTGTGTTGGAGATCATCACCAATTTAAGCACCCAGTTAAACGTGGACGTGTAACGGTGACTCATCCTGTTAAAGACATGAGTGTAAGAGATATTAAGAGTATAGAAAAACAAGCATTGATTAGATTTTAGGAGGAATTATTATGGAAGGCTTGCCAAAATTTTATAATTATGTTGCTATATTTACTTATGAAGATGACGGCATCCATATTACTTATCCAGATTTGCCAGGATGTGTTTCTTTTGGTGCTGATGAGGATGAAGCTGCCAGAAAAGCAGAAGAAGTATTACAGCTTCATATGTTTGGGATAGAGGAGGATGGAGAGTCTGTTCCAAAGCCATCCAGTCTGAGAGAATTAAAGAAAGATTTGGCTGAAAATGAGGTGCTGGTTAAGGTAAATGCCTTTATGCCAGTTATTCGTGAAAAATTAAACAAACGGTTTATAAAAAAAACTGTATCTATTCCGTACTGGGTAAATGCAGAAGGGGAAAGATACGGAGTAAATTTCTCCCAGCTTCTACAAAATGCGGTAATAGCTACAGTGAGTCAAAATAAAAAATATTTGTAATACGTGTTTTATATGGCCAATACCTGAACATGAGCTACAAGCCATTCAAGCTGTATTTTGACCGCAATGGGGCATTGATTCTGGATGTATGTGTGCTGACTCCTGGACAGAAGGAAAAGGACTTTGCCACTTTGGGTGATGAAATCTACGGTATGCTGGATGTGGTAATTAAGTTCTTGGGAGAAAATTATCGGAATTGGATGAAGGAAATTTGGTGATTGAAGAAGGTTTAAAAGTTTTTATATGTTGATACTAAAGCTTGTTAATGATATAATCAGCATAAGAAAAGAGACAGCTGATGGCGTTAGTCAGCTTCCTCGGATTGTTGTCTTTAGAAGCCGGCCATTGCAGTGGTCGGCTTCTGCATTTATCATGGAAAGTTTATTTCCAATGACTGAGCCAGGTTACTACAAGTGTTAGAAATGCTATCAGTAAAGATAGCTTCTCGTAAAGACTCATAGGCACCACCTCCCTAGAGGAGGAAACCGACACATCAATTGTCTCTCAGTTTGTATTGTAGCACCAAATATATGTTCTATCAAGACGTGTTTGGTGTTTTTTTATTGTTATTTTTACATTATTAAAAATGTAATTTATTCTTAATACGCTCTATGGCCCGCAAGGTGTTTTCCCTGTCACCGAAGGCAGTAAGGCGGAAATAGCCTTCACCGCATGGACCGAAGCCAGCCCCTGGAGTACCTACGATATTTACTTCTGTTAAGAGCTTATCGAAGAAGTCCCAGGATGGCATATTGTTTGGAGTTTTCAGCCAGATATATGGAGCATTTACACCACCATAGGCCTCAATGCCGGCAGCTTCAAGACCTTCACGAATAATATGGGCATTTTCCATATAGTAGCCCACCAGCTCCTTCACCTGCTTTTGGCCCTCAGGAGTGTAAATAGCTGCTGCACCACGCTGGATGATGTAGGCAGTACCATTAAACTTGGTGGTGTGACGGCGGTTCCACAGCTTGTTAAAATCCACAGTTTTACCTTCCTTTGTAAGGCCCTTTACTGCCTTAGGAATTACGGTATAACCGCAACGGGTGCCTGTAAAGCCAGCTGTCTTGGAGAAGGAACGGAATTCAATAGCTACCTCTTTGGCACCTTCTATTTCATAGATGGAACGAGGTACAGCATCCTCAGTGATATAGGCTGCATAAGCCGCATCAAAGAGGATAACAGCCTGATTGTCCTTGGCATAATGTACCCATTTAGCCAATTGCTCCTTGGAAAGGGTGGTTCCCGTAGGGTTGTTAGGACAGCAGAGATAAATCATATCCACCCGCTCCTTTGGAAGTTCAGGGGAGAAGTTGTTTCCCGCATCACATGGAAGGTAGGTAATGCCCTCAAAGTGGCCGTTCTCCTTCAGCTCTCCGGTGCGTCCTGCCATAACATTGGTATCAAGATAAACAGGATATACAGGGTCAGTGATGGCCACCTTGTTATCTACCCCAAAAATCTCCTGAATGTTGCCACAGTCACTTTTTGAACCGTCACTGACAAATATTTCGTCAGAGGCGATATCAATGCCACGATGGGTATAATTGGTCTTACGGATGGCCTCAATAAGGAAATCATAGCCCTGTTCCGGCCCGTAACCATGGAAGGTCTCAGCCTGAGCCATTTCATCTACGGCCTTGTGCATGGCCTCGATGCAGACAGCAGGCAAAGGCTGGGTAACGTCACCAATACCCAGGCGGATAATATCAGCTTCCGGATGGGCTTCCTTAAAAGCAGCCACACGGCGGCCAATTTCTGCAAAGAGATAGCTTCCCGGTAATTTTAAATAGTTTTCGTTTACAGTAGCCAAATAAAACACCCCTTAAAAAATAACTTAGTATAACATTTTTATCATATTATAACACAGCGTTATGCAAACACAATAGTTTTAAAAGAAAATATTGAAAAAGATTATCAAAAAGATGTTAGCCTTATTTTGGATGTCGACTTTTTTAGGGAAAACATATAAAATAAAAAAGAAGATACGTTTGCTTTTTTGCTTTTGGGGAAATCTTATGGACAGAATAATTATGCATGTGGATATGGATGCTTTCTTTGCATCGGTGGAGCAGCTTGACCATGAGGAATACCGTGGTAAGCCATTGATAGTGGGTGGTCTGGGCGGTCGGGGAGTAGTGTCTACCTGCTCGTATGAGGCCAGAAAATTTGGGGTGCATTCTGCCATGCCCACGGCCAAGGCCATGAAGCTGTGCCCTCAGGGAATATTTATTCGGGGCAACTATCCCCGCTACAGTGAGGTTTCCCAGCAGATTTTTGATATTTTTGAGCATTATTCTCCTCTTATAGAGCCACTATCCATCGATGAGGCCTTTCTGGATATCAGCGGTATGGAGCATCTTATGGATAATCCTCTCCAATATGCTAAAAAATTAAAGCAGGAAGTAAAAGAAAAAACTGGAATTGTGGCTTCGGTAGGCATTGCTCCCAACAAATTTCTTGCCAAAATAGCCTCGGATTTGGATAAGCCAGATGGGCTGGTGGTGGTGGACAAGGGTAAGGTACAGGAATTTCTTGATCCGCTTCCAGTAAGGCGAATATGGGGAGTAGGAGCCAAGACTGCCATGGTACTGGAAAGGCTTCAAATCAGAACCATTGCTGATTTGCGGAAAATGACCTATGATGTGCTTCACAAAACCTTCGGTGCCAAGACAGCCTACCATTTATTTATGCTGGCCCAGGGGAAGGATGAACGTTCAGTGGCACCAAGGGGCAGAGCCAAATCCATTGGTAATGAGGTGACCTTTGGGGAGGATTTGCAGAATGCTGAGGATGCTTTACAGGTGTTATTGGAATTGTCTGTAAAGGTTGGGTGGCGTTTGAGAAAAGCTGGTTTTAAGGCAAAGACCATACAGCTAAAGCTTCGGACAAGGGATTTTACCACCTATACCCGCCAAAAACAGCTTTTTGAGCCATCTAACTATGATAACGACATATACACGGCTATTCAGGATTTATTTACTGTTCTGAACATCACCCATAGTATAAGGCTGCTGGGAGTTTCTGCCAGTGGCTTTGATGAAATGGAAAGTCTGTCTTTGTTTCATGACAAGAAAAAGGACAAGCTGTATCAGACCATAGATGATATAAACAGTAAATTTGGCAAGCTGGGGGTCACCAGAGGGAGCCTTATGAAAAAATAAAATGCTGGAATCAGACATAGCTGGTTCCAGCATTTTTCGTTATTCCTTCTTTTCACCCGGAATGTCCATGATAGCGGTGGCTCCCCGCTGACCGGTGCGGATGCGGACAGCATCCGTGAGTTCATATACGAAGATTTTCCCGTCGCCGTAATTGCCGGTGCGCAAGACCTTCTGGGCGGCTTCAAGCACTTTGTCCACAGGTACTTCGCAGACCACAGTTTCCACCTTGATTTTAGGCACAAGGTTTATATCGTATTTCTTGCCACGATATACCTCCTCGTGGCCCTTCTGGAGACCGCATCCAAAAACCTGACTCACGGTCATACCGAGGACTCCAATGTCGTTAAGGGCATTCATAAGTTCATCAAGCTTATTGGAGCGGGTTATAATGTCAATTTTTGTCATTACCATATTCTCACCTTGCCCTTTCTTACGCCTTGTTGGCGGTGGCATTCAAAACTGTGTTGGCCAGCATTTCCGAGGAATCCTCAAAGCTGCCCATAATAGGGCTGCCACCAAGAATTGATCGGGCATAGCCTCTTTCGCCATGTTCGATGATGTCAAGACCAGTAAGCTCTTCAGCCTCGGAAGCACGGGCGTCAGTAACCAAAGAAACCAGCTTGTAGAGAATTGTGGTACCAACAACTGCCAGCACTATCGCAACACCAATGGAAATGAGCTGAGCAATAAAGAGATGGTTTTCACCGTAGAAAAGACCATTTGCACCATCTGGATTAATTTCGGTGGAGGCCCAGATACCGGTAGCAACAGCACCCCACATACCGCCGATACCGTGTACTCCAAAGGCGTCGAGAGCATCATCGTAGCCCAGCTTTTCCTTGAGGACAGCAACAGCAAAGTAGCACACAATACCGCCCACAAGTCCGATAATCACAGAAGGTAGTGGTGCAACAAAGCCAGCGGCAGGGGTGATAGCTACCAGGCCGGCAATACAGCCGGAGGCGGCCCCCAGAATGGTAGGCTTGCCACTTATCCGCCATTCAGCCACTACCCAGGAGAGAGTTGCAGCTGCAGCTGCCGCCTGAGAGGTAACGAAGGCATTTGCTGCCAGTTCATTGGCTCCAAGGGCACTGCCTGCATTAAAGCCAAACCACCCAAACCAAAGAAGGGTTGCTCCAAGAACAGTCATTGGAAGATTGTGAGGAATCATGGCAGTACGGCCATAACCGGTACGTTTGCCAAGGAGAATACAAAGTGTGAGTCCGGATACACCAGAGAGAATGTGAATTACAAGACCGCCTGCAAAATCCAGGGCACCAAGCTCAGCAAGGAAGCCACCGCCCCATACCCAGTGGGCCATTGGATTATAAATAAAGATTGCCCACAGGAGAATAAAGAGAGCAAAGGCAGCAAATTTCATTCGTTCAGCAAAGGCTCCGGTAATAAGGGCCGGGGTAATAACAGCAAACATACACTGAAAGGCAACAAAAACCAATTCTGGAATAGTACCATTTTCCAGCACATTATATCCTACGCCCACAAGACCAATTTTATCAAGACTGCCAATAAATCCATTAATATCTGTCCCAAAAGTCATGGCATAGCCTATCAGAACCCATTCGACGGATATTAAGGCTACGATAAAAAAGCTCTGCATAATAGTGGTCAGTACATTTTTGCTGCGTACCATGCCACCGTAGAAGAAGGCAAGGCCGGGAGTCATTAGAAATACCAGGGCCGCACTAATGAGGACCCAGGCAGTATCGCCGGTATTAATCATAATAATCAGTCCTTTCCATCTTAAATAAAATAAATTATTCCAAATAATGCTTCCCAAATAGAATGGCGCCTCATAATTCCACCTTTCAAAGGAGAACTATAAGACGCCATTGTCTTATACCTATACTGAAGAAAAAGCTAGGAGATCTTATTTCTTGTGTGACAGTACGGTTTTTCTATTTGGTTTTAGATGAGTACAACCTACATGAAAACAAAAAACCACGAAATCCGGTACCTGATTTCGTGGGCTTCATTGCCATATATGCTGTTGGTTCATAGTATACTCATTTTTAAAACTATGTCAATAGGGTATAGAAATAAATTTTTTAATAATTTAATTATATAGAAATATAACGAGCTTTAAGATGTCCCCTTCCTCTTTAGGTGGGGGAAAACAAACTACAACAGCTGGTGAGCATATCTCCCAGCTCGTTGAAACGCTAATTGGAAGATTTTTCTTCTAAAGAAGAAAAATTTGAACAATGGCGTTATGAGAAAGAGATATTGACATATACCCCCATAAGGTATATTATACCCCCGTAAGGTATATTCATATCGTGTGTTATTAGGAGAACTGCAATGAGTGATGTACGTACAGAGGAAAGACATAGTTGTTGCTGTGGAAGTGCAGAGAGTGAAGGCATTCATAAACATAAATTTCGTGACAAGCAGGGAGAAGAATATAAAGCCCTGATTCGTCGTCTCAACCGGATTGAGGGCCAGATTCGGGGTATTCACAATATGGTGGATGAGGACAGGTATTGCGTGGATATTCTTACTCAGGTAAGTGCAGTACAATCGGCGTTAAACGCCTTTACCAAGGAGCTGCTTAGTCAGCATATTCATAGCTGTGTGGTGGAGGATATCCGCAGTGGTAATGATGCAGTTGTGGATGAGCTTTGCTGCCTTTTACAGAAGGTTATGAAATAACCAGGGGGTATATTTTGAAAAAAGAGAAATTTAACGTGACGGGAATGACCTGCTCAGCCTGCTCTGCCAGGGTGCAGCGGGCTGTGGAAAAGGTGGCTGGTACCCAGGAGGTGGCCGTTAATTTATTAACTAACAGTATGCAGCTGGAATACGATGAGACTGTGACGAATCCAGAGGCTATCATTGCCGCGGTAGAAAAGGCCGGCTATGGAGCCAGCGTAAAGGGACAGCATAAAAAGGCTTCAGAACGGGCTGACACCAGTGAAAAGGTGGCGGATAAACAGGCCAGAGAAATTTTACGGCGGCTTATATTGTCCTTTGCTTTTTTGATTCCCGTTATGTATATTGCCATGCATGGGCTGCTGGAGAAGCTGCTGGGAATCCCGGTACCAGTGCTTGTAAAGGAGCTTTTTGACGGTCCCGAAAATGCCATAACCTTTGCCTTCGCCCAGTTGCTTTTGGTGCTGCCAATTATGTATCTTAATCGTCACTTCTATATTGTAGGTTTTCGCACCATGGTCCAGGGAGCGCCAAATATGGATACTCTTGTGGGAATGGGTTCAATGGCGTCAGCCCTGTTTGGTGCCTTTGCCATCTTCCGCATGGGATATGGGCTGGGACACGGCGATTTGGCATTGGTAAATGAGTACAGTACCAATTTGTATTTTGAGTCGGCGGGCATGATTGTGACTCTGATAACCATGGGAAAGTATTTGGAGGCCCGGGCCAAGGGACAAACCAGTCGTGCTCTGGAAAAGCTCATGGATTTGGCACCAAAGCAGGCTACTGTTATAAAGGACGGAGCAGAGGAGCTGGTGGCAGTGGAGAGCCTTGCTATTGGCGATATTGTGGTGGTGCGGCCAGGGGAAAGAATCCCCGTGGATGGTGTGATTACCGACGGCTCCACCAGTATTGATGAATCCGCTATTTCCGGGGAAAGTATTCCTGTGGCAAAGACAGTGGGTGATAAAGTTATTTCCGCCACCATCAATAAAAATGGCTTTATAAAATTCAAGGCCTCGCGGGTGGGGGAGGACACCACCATTAGCCAGATAATCAGACTGGTGGATGAGGCCAGTGCCTCGAAGGCGCCTATTGCCCGTATGGCGGATAAAATAGCGGGAATTTTCGTTCCCGTGGTTATTATGATTGCCTGTACTGCTGGCCTTATTTGGCTGCTGATGGGAGCCAGCGTGGAATTCGTTTTTTCCATTGTAATATCCATTCTGGTTATTTCCTGCCCATGTGCTTTGGGATTGGCAACTCCTGTGGCCATTATGGTGGGGACAGGAAAGGGGGCGGAAAACGGCATATTGATTAAATCCGGGGAAGCCTTGGAAATTGCCCATAACATTGATACGGTGGTAATGGATAAAACGGGTACCATTACTGATGGTAAGCCTGTGATTACGGATGTAAAGGCCCTTGGCATAACAGAGAGGGAGCTTATTTCCATAGCTGCAGGAATGGAAAAGGGCAGCGAGCATCCCTTGGCAGAGGCAGTTTTGAATTATGCGGATGCCAATGGTATTGAGGGTAAGTCTATGACAAATATTAAGGCTGTATTTGG
>DFHJ01000028.1 GCA_002372665.1 Anaerovibrio lipolyticus | reverse complement strand
GGACTGTATGTCTACGGTCTGAAGGTTGCCTGGCAGGCAACCTAAACTATTTACAATCACATAATCCTTTTTCCCTATTAGGGCAACGCCACGTGATATTCAAAGCTCCGGATTCATCCAGATAACCTTTTTGAAATGGATTATCATCTATTCCATAAGCCGAGTAGTCTATTGGCACCTTACATTCATCTAACCGCCATGGAACAGCGAATTGCAAATATTTCTTCGGATATTCAGGATTGATAAGTCCCTCATAAGGTTCTCTTTGTTCAAACCATTCCCAATAATCCTTATCATAGACCAATTTAATATATACAATATCAGGTTTCTCGATAATGCGTTCAAAAAGTGTAAACATATAAACACCCTCCTTCATATCGATAACATCTGAATGACCTTCGCAAAATCTATCCCACTCATCTGCATCAGGAGATATTCTTATTGTTGTGCCTGCCCCAATACTACACATTAACACATTTTCCTTTTCAGAATCTTTCTGAAAACCTTTGAATTGCTCTTCAATCTTCCATTTTGGATTGTGTAATTCTATGGATACTATATCTTCCGGATAATAATTTTGAGTCATATAATTTTCAGTGACAAAAATTATGGCTGACAAGTCTTCCATTGGATTCTTTATCTTGGAAATAATTTCTTCTTTATCCGTAAAGCCGTTGATTGCGCCTTCACAATTTTGCCAAACAATGTTATCAATAGCGGTATCAGGCTGCCAAATGATGTCCATGATTCATTCCTCCGTTAAATATTATGTTAATTTGTTTCTTCAAGATTATTTAAGTATAAATCATGAAAAATATAACAAGGTTGCCACTCCGGCAACCTTGTTATATTTTTATTTCATAAACCACATTTGTTATGAAGAAGCTTATCCGTCGATAACTGCTAGCAAAACCTGTCTGAGGATTATTTAATATACTTTTACCTTCTCTTTAAAAGCGCAGCTGACACACAAATATTCAAATATCCATGCCCGGTTATACTGGAAATATAAACCTTCTCCACGTATTTCTACGAGCAGCATATTCACCTTTATGAAAATCAGTTCTCACACTGAACTCATTTTATTTGCTTTGCTCTTTTTCAATCATTTGTTCCATCAATTCTTTAGCAATATTGTAACAGTCATCAACGCAGCCATCACCAATTGCCTTAATCAATGCATAACCCGCTGTTGCTGCAGCGGCTTGACCTACTAACGGAAGATATTTTGTAAACTGCTTTCCAATATATTTTTTCCCGATTTCTTTTATTAAAAGCTTTATCCCCTCCTCAGTGACGTACTTAAATACCTTATTTCCTGCTGGAACAATGATATCATACTTTTTAAGGTTAGATTCTGTATCATCGTCAATGCCAAATGTATCAAGAATATCGGAAATCATTTTTTTCATAATACATACATCAACACCAATATCTATGCCTGTGACTGGATTAACCGCATTTACTGCACCAGCAACGGCATACCAATGTATCGACTCTTTCATGCCAGCTTTTTTTGCATCTAAATCATCTATTGTTTTTGCTTTAAAATTACGTAGAAATTTAGATTTTTTTGCTCCAGGTATATCTGCATTTATTATTGCTTTTTTTAAATCTTCAATACCCTCTGGTTGCCGCCCACAACTTGTAAAATATACTTTTACTGATTCATCTTGCATTTTATCCCTAACATCTCTAACGATTTCATCTCTCAAGTCTGAATAGGTTTTCTCTTCATCCCAAATTGAATCACTAAAATTCCTTACAATGAATAATTGATGGACTCGTCCACCTTTCTCCTCATCAGACCATTCTTTCAGTGCCTCAAACATTTGAACATCCGAATCATGCAACTTACCATTGAAAACAAATAAATACACATCATAATTTTCAGGCTGGAATTCGTTTACCCAATCATTGAAAGGAAAACGAGAAGTCCCATACCCGGGTAAATCAACAATAAACATTTCATCCAATTTTACCTCTTCGGCTTTGGTAGTCGTGTCAGTATGCACTCCTGTTTCAAATATCTTTTTACCCATAATTTGATTAATAAGACTTGATTTACCAGCGCCAGGCTGTCCAATAAGAGCTATGCGTAACACAGTATCTAATTCTTCTCTGGCTTTTTCTAAAATTTCATTCAAATCTTTTTCTAAACTCATTATAATTTCCTCCTCGTATCGTTTTATTATTTAACCATGCTTATAGCCCATACTTGTGCTTTATTTAAGCCATCTTCTGAAAGTTGCCCCTTAGTTCTTCGATTTTCTATCCACATTTCCCCTTTACAAAATAAAAATGTTTGCTATTTTAGTATATCTCTATTTTATTTAAAAAGGTTTCTTCCCCGGCAACCTTTGAATAAAAAAAGCCAAAGAATTACTCTGGCTCATTTACTATCCACATATCCCGCTCAGGCACACTAAAATGAAGCAGCTCAGGAAAATCTATCTTTAATGCGTCTGCTATGTCGATAATATGGCTGAGGCTGATATTTTCGTTATAATTACCACATTCCAGTTTAGATATAGTCGTTTTGGAAAATCCTGTTATTTTAGCTAAGTCAGCTTGTGTAAGACCCTTTATTGTACGCCAATATGCTATCTTGGCACCAACCTGTCGCAGTACCATATTCTTATCGACACTCACAGACCTTTCACCACCATTCACTGTTTATATAATAAATTTTATCATAAACGGTATTTATGTATAGTGATTTATAGTGCAATTATTGGCATATATAATGTGTTTATATGCAATATATAGCATAATTATCACGATGTCACAGTTCACGTATACGTGCACATCCCTTGAAAAATTACCAATAATTACATCCGGATAAACCAACTTATTTATCCGCTAAAAACTGACGCCATAAATGTTATCCGTTAATCCATCTATTCTTCCTCCATCTTCTCCCACATAGCCTTTTCAAACCCGTTAAATTCCAGTAACAAGGCCAGGTCAACTTCCAAAGCGTCAGCAATTTCCGTCAGCATTGCTATGTTCAGGTTGTCGTTATAGCTGCCGTTCTCCACCTTGGAAATAGTTGATTGAGTGGTTTTTATCCTGTCGGCCAGCTCCTTCTGGCTGATTCCTGACAATGTCCTAAAATAAGCAATTTTAGCACCTATTTGTCTGAGGACCATTTTCGCGTCTGTACTCATTTATATACCTCAAATTTTAAAAATCTTTTCCCTATAAGTATTCTACATTTACTGCGTTTTGCCTATTAAAAAAGTATGCTTTATATGATATATATTGTCATAAATATGAATATCTGCTAAAAGAATGCAAAAAAATAGCTTTCTACTACTATAAAAGTAGCATGAAAGCTATTTTGAATGGTTCCCTGCGGGGGCACATTTCTCATTTACGTCATATTTTCCAATTCTCTTTAGCCATTGTCACTTAAAAAGTCAAGTTCGATTTGTTCTGCCCTGCCACCAGCTTTAGTATTTTCAGGCCAACGTGGCTGTATATGTATCTTGGGGCCGTAATAATTGCGTACATTATCTATTTTCATGCCGCCCAAATTAATTCTGAGAGTTTCACTGCCACCAGGAGGTATTGCTGACAGCTCCCGCACCTCACGGCTTACTATATTATTGCCCTCCCAATCACTCCGGGTATAGGTAATATCAAAGGTGGGGTGGTTCCAAGGTCCATTCCATTCACTGTTTTTAATGACCACATCAATATACCAGTCGTCCGGCAAATACACGCTATATGCCCCGGTTAGCGTATCCTGATTTTCTCGTGACCAGTACCTATATACATCAGGGGAAACATAATAAACGCCAGCCGTTCCACCGGATAAACCATTTCCATGACCTACTGTTTTCATGCTAATACCATTACCCTGAAAGTCCTTACCAGCCTTCCTAGTGTCGTTATTAGTATTATCTGACGGCAGTCCCCCCGGTGATTGAGGGGATTCTGTCTGCTCCTGGGAATTCGGTGATTCCACTTTTTCCGGTGAATCGGGCAACGACGGCAGTTCTATCAGCTCCTCCAGCTGCTTTATGGGATTTCCAACAGAATCAGGTGTTTTGGAGCCAGAAATAAGCCAAATTACTGTCAATGCCATCAATAGCAATATAGCCACCGCCACGGGCATTGCTATTTTAAATCCCCGTCTTATCTTTATTGCCCGAATAACCTCTTCCGCACTTTGATACCTCATAGCTGGATCCAAAGCACGGCATTTTCTGATAACAGGCCTCAAATATCCCTTGTAATCCTCCCCCAGCAGCTCCTCCATCGTCACGCCCAGGGAATATATATCACTCCGCCTGTCCGTCTGGCTATATCCGTACTGCTCCGGCGGTGCATATCCCCTGGTTCCCAGCAATACTGTATCCTTATCCTCCACCTTGGTATTACGTAGCCTTGCCACATCAAAATCAATCAGCTTAAAGCCGCCACTTGATTGGCGTATTATATTGCTTGGCTTAATGTCCCTATGTACTATTCCCAGCTTGTGTAAATGACTCAGTCCATAACAAAAATCCAATAAAAATTTTTGCGCCTCAGCTTCCGACAAACACCCGCCATTTTCCAGGTATTCCTGCATGGATTGACCACCAATATACTCCTCCACTATAATAGTACGCTGCTGGGCTTCGTCCTCTGCAAAATAAAGTATACGTGGCCACAGTGTATGTGGATTGTCACGAAGGAGATTGCCAGGAACTCCCAGATGATTAATGATGCGCATAATAGCAGGAGTATCATCTGCCTGAGTTACCAGCCACACCTCACCTTTGCTGGAGCTTCTGAGTAATTTTGTTTTTCGATATTGTTCCTGCAAAAAATCCATAGTGAGTTTGTGCAAGGATGGTACACCTACCTTGTTAATTTCTCTTACCTCATACTATAATGTAAATGCCAACATATACAAGATATCTGTGTGAAAGGAATCCATTATGAAAGAAATCGATACCAGAGAATTGGAAAATCAAATAGCTGCCTCAAATGATATTGAATCCGCTAATAATATTTCAAATATAATTCCGGAGCTTTCAGTAAGTCAATATCTGGAAGAATTGCTCAAAATCCACAGCATGGAAGCCAAGGATGTAATAAAAGCAGCAAATCTGGAGCGTACCTACGGCTATAAAATATTCTCAGGTGAGAAGAATCCTGGACGCCCAAAGCTATTGGCCATTGCAGTAGCTATGCAGCTTTCCCACGAGGAAGTACAACGCTTATTATACTATGCCAAAGAAGAAAAGCTCTATGTAAAAAATTCCTGGGACAGGGTTATATGGTACGGTCTGGAAAAGCAGCTTAGTGTATCTGATATAAATATAATACTCCATGATTTGGGGCTTGCACCATTACTTAAATAAAAGAAATTAATTAAGAATTTATCTCTATTATTATTAGTTATTTATGTAATTACGCCAATTGTTATACTAAATATTCTAAACAAGTATAGTTTTTCCTGATTATTTTTCCAATATCTCTTGAATTCTGGGACAATAGTGCTATAATAATCATCGCAGATAAATTTATTTATTGTAAAAGTTTTATTTATAAGGAGAGTATGGGAATATGCGAAGGAAAATTTCTGTTGTTCCTCAGGAGCAGCAACTACATATAGATCCCAGCCTAAAGGCCCACATGTATGTAAGTATCGAAAATTCACAGGAGGAGAAACTGTTTTTGGAATATTTCCTTAAGGACGACATTGTGCAGAATTGCTACAGCAATTATAGCTCAGGCTATGATTATATGTTGTCCCTTAATCCCCAAAACACGAATAACCTGGATACCTTCTTCAAAGAAATGAAGCTGATGTTGCCCAGTCTTAAGGCCACTACCATGGTGTACGGGGGAAAACAGTTAAAGTAAAGAGTTGTTCTATTGTTAAATATATAGGGGATTTATGAAAACACAACGACAGCAGAAGGGGATCTCTGCTGTCGTTTTTATTTTCGTATGATGTTCGATTATTTACTGCTTTCTCCATCTTCCCTGGTCTGCTGCACAGTCACAATAGGGAATGGAATTTCGATGCCCTCCTCCCGGAACCGTTTGGTCAGGGCCTTGATAAATTCGTGCTTCATGCGGTACTGATGAGTGAAGGCCTTACAGTTAAGGGTTACACTAAATTCTATGGCACTGTCACCAAAGGTATGAAAGAATATTCCCGGGTCGGCTGTTGTCACTGATTCATCCTCTGCAATCTTACCTTTGGATACCAGGATATCCTTTGTTACATCATCCTGAATCTGCTGAGCCACCTCCAGCACCACCTGCTCCACCTTATCCAGATCACTGTCATAGGCCACGCCGCACTGCAGCTTAACCTTGATGTCCTGAGCTGGCACGCTGTAATTGGTTAGTACAGCAGAGGCGATTTGCTTATTGGGAACCACAATAGTATTTCCCTCAAGGTTTTCAATGGTGGTATACCGCCAGGCAATATCCACGATACGCCCCTCCTGTCCACTACTGAGACGGACAAAATCATTGTTGCGAATCTGGGGAGCAAAAATCATGGTAAAGCCGGCAAAGACACTGGCAAGGGTTTCCTGCATACCAAGGGCCACAGCCATACCGCCAACACCCATAGCCGTAATAAAAGGTGTAATTGAAATGTCACATTCTGCCAGGATGATGATAAACCCCATAAGATAAATACTCCAGCTTACCACATCAGTAAGCAATGAAGTTTCAGAGAGGTTTTCATGTCTGGCAACTATTATATTGTTGAGAATGGCAGTGGCGGTGCGAGATATAACCTGCATCACCGTAATCATTAGAATAACAAAGAAAACATAGGTCAGCAGATGCTCTACTGGTTCAGGCAGACTCATCATTCGAGTAACGAAGCTCAGATACAGTGAAACTACTATAAGGACCGGGGCCCCCTTCAACCCACGAACCAAAGCGGTCTTCCAGGTCAGCTTCTGTAGTATAGGATGGGACGCTATTTGATTGCTCACATATCTATTGCAACACCAGCCCACAAATATGGCCATCACAAGACCTATCACCGGGGGCAAAAATGAAAATAATATTTCCTGGGGATTAAGTGAATCCACATAATCCCAGAATAAATGTATATCAAAGTCTGTAAAATCAAGCATATATTACCTCCTACCCAGGTCACATCGTTCATTTTCTTTCAATAACATTTTCTCCGATTCTTTATCGGAATCGGAATATGTATCTTTACCCATAAAATTATAACCCAATTATTGGAAATTTTCCTGTAAAAAGAGAAAATTGCAGGTTACAGCGGAAAAATGTAGAATTAAAATAAGGTAAAGATTATTTTTTGAATGGGGGTTTTGTTATGATATTCAAGCGAATATTTCTCATAGTTTTGGACAGCTTCGGCATTGGTGCTGAGCCTGATGCCAATGAATTTGGTGATGCAGACACCGTAAATACTTTAAAGAGCGTTATGACCTCAGATAAATTAAACATTCCCAATATGAAAAAGCTGGGACTTTTCAACATTGATGGGGTGGAAGATGGAGAAAAGGAGCCAAATCCCGATGCTTCCTTCGCCAGACTGCAGGAGGCATCAAAGGGCAAGGATACCACCATTGGCCACTGGGAAATTGCCGGTATTGTCTCCGATACACCTCTCCCGACCTATCCTGATGGCTTCCCAAAAGATATCATCGAGAAGCTGGAGGCTGCCTTTGGCCGCAAGATTATCTGCAACCAGCCATATTCCGGCACCCAGGTGATTCATGATTACGGCAAGGAGCATATGGAAACCGGGGCCCTCATAGTATACACCTCAGCAGACAGCGTATTGCAAATCGCCGCCCACGAAGCTGTAGTGCCCGTGGAGCAGCTTTATGAATATTGCAAGGAAGCGCGAAAAATAATGAGCGGTGAACATTCTGTAGGCCGTATTATTGCCCGCCCCTTTGTTGGGGAATTCCCTGATTTTGAGCGTACCCCCAGACGCCATGACTATTCCATGGAGCCACCGGGAGATACCATTCTCGACCTTTTGAAGGTGGCAGGAAATTCCGTGGTAAGTATTGGCAAAATCAATGATATATTTGCGGGACGGGGTATCAGCCGTCATGTGGCCATTACCAGCAATGAGGATGGCATGGAAAAGGCCATTGCTGAGCTTGACAGAAATTATTATGGTCTTTGCTTCGTAAATCTGGTGGATTTTGACATGAAATACGGTCACCGCAGAGATGTGGACGGCTATGCTGCTGCCCTCACCCGTTTCGATGAACAGCTGGGAGAATTCCTTCCTAAGATGAAGCGGGGGGACGTGCTGATTATTACTGCCGATCATGGCTGCGACCCTAGAGGTGCCGGCACAGATCACACCAGAGAATATGTACCAATGATGATTTACGGTGAGGGAATAAAGAAGGGTGTTGATTTGGGAACAAGACACAGCTTTGCTGATATTGCCGCCACCGTTTCCAAGATTATGCGTATTCCGTATGCTACCAAGGGGCAAAGCTTCTGGAACGAGGTAAAAGAGTAATGCCCATACTTATTTATACTCTTTTAACATATTAAAGATTTCTACTTACTAACTTATCCCCAAAATTTCATATACATGTGTTGTATATACAATAAGAAGGCCGACTTTTATTAGCGGTCTTCTTTCATTTTCTGCATATTTATGCAATATACTCAAATATACTAATATACTGTTGTGGATAAGACAAACCACAAGATGTAGTGTTTCAGTTTGACACCAGACACTATATATAGTAAAATCGTTTGTAGATTATAGAGGGGGGACAGGTAAGTTTACATGGCAAGTTATATACAGAATATACGAAAACGCAATGGGGACATTGTCCCATTTATTTCGCAGAAGATTACGGATGCCATCAGAAAGGCCAATTTGGAGTCCATTGATGATACCTTTACAGCCAAGGAGCTGGAACGCCTTACCAACGAGGTAACAGAGGCCATCTCCGCCCAGGATATTCCTACTGTGGAATTTATTCAGGACACTGTGGAAAAGGTACTGATCCGCAACAATTTTGCCAGCACCGCCAAGGCATATATTATCTATAGGGCAGAGCACACCAAGATTCGTGAGGCTCAAGGGAATCTTATGGATATATATAACGAGCTGACCTTTAAAAAGTCAGCTGATGCCGATATTAAGCGGGAAAATGCCAATATTGACGCGGACACTGCCATGGGAACCATGCTGAAATATGGTTCCGAGGGATCAAAATATTATATTGATAACTACATCCTGCCAAAGGATATTGCCGCTGCCCACATTGACGGCGACATTCATATCCATGACAAGGATTTTTACATGCTCACCGAGACCTGCTGTCAGATTGACCTGCTCAAATTATTCAAGGATGGTTTTTCCACAGGCCACGGTTATCTGAGGGAGCCAAACGGCATTCGTTCTTACGCTGCTCTTGGCTGTATTGCCATTCAGGCTAATCAAAATGAAATGCACGGTGGACAGTCTATTCCAAACTTTGATTATTCTATGGCACCCGGTGTGGCAAAAACCTTTGCCAAGGAATATTTCAAGGCTCTAACTGCTTTTTTTATAGCGGTTCTCAGCATGAATTCCAATGATGCAAAGCTCCTGACCAAGGAAATTCAGCGTTGCATTCCTATGGGTATCCGCCTTGGTAATACCGATGAGTACCTACATCATCTGGTTGACTTTTTGCCATATCATCAGAAAAGTCACAATTATCAGGCCATTTCACCAAATCAGACAGAGCGTGCCCATAATTACGCAGTGGCTACTGCGGTGGATGCCACTGAGGATGCCACTTATCAGGCTATGGAGGCATTTATCCATAACCTCAACACCATGAATTCCCG
The DNA here is from genome assembly GCA_002372665.1 of Anaerovibrio lipolyticus. GTDB lineage: Bacteria > Bacillota > Negativicutes > Selenomonadales > Selenomonadaceae > Anaerovibrio > Anaerovibrio lipolyticus_C. Next base: position 1,437 of record DFHJ01000028.1, on the reverse strand, counting down.
TGCTGGTGCCCAGGTGCCCTTCAGCTCCATTAACTATGGTACTGACACTTCCCCTGAGGCCCGCATGGTTATCAGAAATCTTTTAAAGGCCACCACTGCAGGGTTGGGCAATGGTGAAACCCCTATATTCCCTGTTCAGATTTTCAAGGTTAAGGAAGGTATTAACTACAACAAGCATGATCCTAACTTCGACTTGTTCCAGCAGGCCATCCGCACCTCTGCCAAGAGGCTGTTTCCTAATTTCTCCTTCCTGGATGCCCCATTTAATCTCCAGTTCTACAAGGAGGGGGATTACAATTCCGAGGTGGCCTACATGGGCTGCCGTACCAGAGTAATGGGAAATGTCCACGACAAGAACCGCCAGGTGACCTGTGGTCGTGGTAACCTCAGCTTTACCAGCATCAATTTGCCTCGTCTGGCTCTTAAGTCCAAGGGCAATAAGAAGATTTTCTTCAATGAGCTGGACAGCATTATTGAACTGGTATTCCGCCAGCTTCTCCACCGCTTCAAGATTCAGTGCAGCAAGACAGTCCGCAATTATCCTTTCCTCATGGGACAGGGTGTGTGGATTGACAGCGAGAAGCTGAAAACCGATGACAGCGTGGCCGAGGTATTAAAACACGGTACCCTGTCCATGGGCTTTATCGGTCTGGCAGAGACACTTATCGCCCTTACCGGAAAGCATCACGGTGAATCCGAGGAGGCTCAGCAGCTGGGTCTTGAAATCGTAGGACACATGCGCAAGCGAATGGATGAAAAATCCCAGCAGACAGGTCTTAACTTCACCCTGCTGGCTACTCCTGCCGAGGGACTCAGCGGCCGCTTTGTGCGTCTTGACCGCAAGGAATATGGTGAAATCCCGGGAGTTACCGACAAGGATTATTACACCAACAGCTTCCATGTTCCGGTTTATCACAAGATTGCCGCTGCCAAGAAGCTGGAGCTGGAGGGGCCATATCACGCTCTCACCAATGCCGGCCATATCTCCTATGTGGAAATGGACGGTGATCCCTCAAAGAATCTCAAGGCCTTTGAGGCCATCATTCGCTGCATGCACGATAATGGCATTGGCTATGGCTCAGTAAACCATCCTGTTGACCGGGATCCGGTTTGCGGCTACAACGGTATAATATATGATGTTTGCCCTCAGTGCGGGCGCAGTGAAGCAGCTCACAAGATGCGCCGGATTGTACGCAGACCACAATATGACAGTAATACACGGGTGTAATTATAACGCCATTGTTCAAATTTTTCTTCTTCAGAAGAAAAATCTTCCAATTAGCGTTTCAACGAGCTGGGAGAGATGCTCACCAGCTGTTGTAGTTTATTTTCCCCCACCTAAAGAGGAAGGGGACATCTTAAAGCTCGTTATATCTTTAAATTAGTCTTTTTTTAACATTTAATAAAAATTAATATATTGTTTTTTTAATTCTTTTT
>DFHJ01000027.1:9917-19314 GCA_002372665.1 Anaerovibrio lipolyticus | reverse complement strand
CAAAGCCAAGTTTCAGGTCATTTATGTTAAGCCCAAGACTGATATAAAGTTCTTCAATTTCCTGTCCCTTAGCCATTGCGTTTCACATTTCTTGTATTTTGCATACGCTGTATTGACAATGCACTAATTTATATTATAATAATCATAAAAGGAGATGATTATTATGGCTAAAACTTCAAGTGCAAATATAAGTATTAGAATGGATGCTGAATTAAAAGCAGCTGCCGAAAACTTATTTGAAGAACTTGGTATGAATATTAGCACTGCATTTAATATCTTTGTCAGACAATCATTACGTGAAGGTCGAATTCCTTTCACTATCTCCAGGGGAAGACCAAATAATGAAACTATCTCCGCTTTACTGGAGGCAGATAAGATTTCTAAAGACCCTAATATAAAAGGTTATAATGATGTTGATGAATTATTTGAGGATATTTTAAAATGACAAAATATACCTTAAAAACAACAACCCAGTTCAAAAAAGACCTTAAAAATGCGTCTAAATCAAATCGCGATATAAGTCTCCTTAAAAAAATAGTTAATAAACTTGCCAACGGCGAACCATTACCTCCTAAATGCCATGACCATGCATTATCAGGAAATTGGAAAGCCTTTAGAGAATGCCACATACAACCTGATTGGTTGCTTATTTACAAGCTGGAAGATGATATTCTTGTTTTAACATTAGCCAGAACAGGATCGCACAGTGTGCTATTTAAGAAATAATTATGCCATCACATCCTCAATATACGCTGGCTTATAACGCCATTGTTCAAATTTTTCTTCTTTAGAAGAAAAATCTTCCAATTAGCGTTTCAACGAGCTGGGAGATATGCTCACCAGCTGTTGTAGTTTGTTTTCCCCCACCTAAAGAGGAAGGGGACATCTTAAAGCTCGTTATAATTCTTCTTGGCGATTATCACCATCTGCTCCAAAAGCACCTCAAGGTCTGACTCATCAATCTCGCTTATTGTCCACCCATAAGCTGACTGGAGCCGTTCATAATAACTTAATATGTGTTCATACGGAGACAACTCTACTTGGTTGTCTCCGTTTCTGCATTTGGGGCTTTGGCAAGTTTCTCGAATGTCATTACTTGAATCCACTTGAACAGTTTTCTTACCATAGGGACTACATCGGCAATCTCCATGTACTCATCAATTGAATCCTCATTGACCACATCATGCTTACCGAAAGCAATCACAATAAGGTCAATCTGCTCCTTCAAAAAGTCATCCAGCTGTTCATGCTCCCTGTCCTTATCCGCAGATTTCAAAAACTCGATTTTTTTGATGCTTACACTCCTATTTCATTCCTCAGCTGTATGGCCTCTGCAAGATGTATTCCCTTTATCTCATCACTGCCCTCCAAATCTGCTATGGTCTGGCCCACCTTTTTTATTCTGTCGTAAGAACGGGCAGACATGCTTTTTTCAATAAATGCTGCCCGCAGCAGTTGCTGTGCTTCTTTGGTAATTTTACAGGTTTTCTTTAAAATGGATGAAGTCATTTGGGCATTGCAGACAATACCATATTTTCTTAATCTTTGAAGCTGACGATTTCTGGCTGCAGACACTCTTTTTCTAATTTCAACTGATGATTCCGCCTTTTCTGTGGCTGTCAGCTCCTTATAGGTTACCCGTGGCACTCTTATTTGAATATCTATCCTATCTAGCAACGGTCCCGAAATTTTCCTGTTATATCGCTTTATTTCCTGATAAGAGCAGTCACACTGCTTTTCCGGGTCATTATAATAACCGCAGGGACACGGGTTCATGGAACAGCACAAAATTATACGGGAAGGAAAAGTCAGGGATGCGTTTACTCTGGCAATGCTTACCATCCCATCCTCCAATGGCTGGCGCAAGGCCTCTAATGCCTGCTTGCTGAATTCCGGCAGCTCATCCAAAAACAGTACGCCATTATGGCTAAGGCTTACCTCACCGGGATGAGGAATAGTACCACCACCTATCATAGCCACGGCTGAAGTTGTATGATGAGGACTTCTGAAAGGCCTCTTGGTTACAAGACCGCTGTTTTTCTTCAACATTCCCGAAATACTGTAAATCTTCGTTACCTCCAAAGCCTCCTCCAGTGTCATTTCAGGTAATATGGAATTTAAACGGCGGGCCAGCATGGTCTTTCCCGCTCCGGGACTCCCCACAAGCAAAATGTTGTGTCCCCCTGCTGCAGCTATCTCAAAGGCACGTTTGGCCACAAACTGGCCCTGAACATCAGCAAAATCCTCCTCTACTTCCTCTTTTGCTTCCTGTTCATCCTCCGTAGGTATTGATTGTTCCCAGATCGCCTTCCCGTTTAGATAATCAATTAACCCCTGCAAATTTTCCACCCGATATACTGCCAATCCATCCACCAGCAGAGCCTCATTCACATTCTCCCCAGCCACAAAAAAGCCTTTGAATCCCATTTCCTTTGCTTTTATGGCCATGGGCAAAATCCCGGCAACGCCTTTAACCTGCCCTTCAAGGGACAGCTCTCCCGAAAACAAATTTCCCTCTATGCTTTCCTGGGATATTATTCCATAAGCTGCCATCATAGCCATAGCAATGGGCAAATCAAGGCCAGGACTATCCTTTCTAATGCCGGCTGGAGCCAGATTTATTGTCACTTTTTGGGGCATCACCTTGATACCGGAGTTTTTGACTGCGGTTCTTACCCGTTCCTTTGCCTCCCGCACCATGGTATCCGGAAGCCCAATCATTTCCACTCCGGGAAGACCATTGGCAACATCCACCTCCACATCTATTATCTGGCCATCCACCCCCAAAGTGGTAGCACCACAACATTTTGCAAACAATATTACCACCTCTACATAATTTTATTAATTGTATATTTTATTTTACATAATATTATTATGAAAGGCAATTATTTTTTATTAATCGATTATTATTATGTTTTTGTAAAAAAAGAAAAACGCCATCAAGCATCCAGCTTTTGGCGATTCTCTACAAATGCTCCATAGCATACTATTTCATCGTGTCCTTCTTACTCTTCCAGCAGCCCTAAACAGCTACAGCCGTATCCAAAATTCCAGAGTGCAGCTTCTACTCCATTACTTAATTTATGTCTTCTCATTCCCCCAGTTCACTCTCATACGCTTTTCTGGTCCGCTCATCAAATAACACCCACAAGATTTCATCAAATGCCTCCGGATACTTCTCCACCACATCTCTTACAGTCCGCACCGCAACCTTGGCTGCCTTCTCTATTGGGTAAGAATACACTCCAGTCGAAATTGAAGGGAAAGCTACACTACGTATGCCCTTACTAATAGCAAGCATAAGAGATTCCCTATAGCAGCTTTCCAGAAGTTTTTCTTCACCATGACTTCCACCATGCCATACTGGACCCACGGTATGTATTACATAGTCGCAAGGTAGCTTGTATGCCTTGGTAATTTTAGCCTGACCTGTTTTGCAGCCATTAAGGGTACGGCACTCTGCCAGTAGCTCCGGGCCTGCCGCCCTGTGTATGGCGCCGTCAACGCCGCCCCCACCAAGTAAACTCTCGTTGGCTGCATTTACAATAGCCGTAGCATAGTGCTTTGCTGTAATATCACCCAAAACCGTCTTTATAATTGTCATATTTTCACTCCCTAAAATTCTTTGCCTCTACGCCTCCTAGACTGGTATAAATCATACCATTTTTACCGCGTGTTAAGGACATCAAATCGATGGATTTGACTAACATTTCTCCCTGAGGTTGATTCTGCAATAGTTCCTCCATCCCACAATTCAGCGCAGTTTTTCTCACCAAGGTAATATGTGGAAAAAATTTCTTTTTATCATATGGTATGTTGTTTGCTGCCAGAGTCTTTCTGAGCCTACTGACGTATTTTGATAGTTCCTCATTCTTTTCTATACCCGCCCAACAGGTATCACCAAAGTTGCCTATACCATCGAGCTTTATAGAAAATGGTGCAAAGGGAACAGCATCCATAACGTCCAGAACCGGCTCTGCCGAACCGTACTCTCCGATAAAAGCCAAGGTAAGATGTAAGTTTTGTTCAGGTGCAAATCTGCCACGCACACCTATATCACGCCACCTGCCCTGCAGCTTGGTAAGCGATTTTATAATAGGCTCCTCGAAAAGTATCGCAATGAAAAGTCTCATTTCTTACACCGTCCTACCTAAAAAACAGATTTGCTATTACGCTCAAAACCACACTGATAATAACACAGGTTACTATTGGAAAGTGGAATGAGCTGTTTTCCCCTTCCACATTAATATCTCCTGGCAAACTGCCAAAGGGAATGAATCTACCACCAAAATGAATTACACAACCTACTATGACAAGGATTATCCCTAAATAAATTAACATTTTCCCAATATCCGTCATTACCTTATCACTTCCTTATTCATTTGCTACCAGCCGTTTCTGCAATCTGGTATTCTGTTTCTACACACCTTATTCTTGCCATGATTTACCGCCCTAATTATGATATGTCTAAATTGTAGCCCACATATAGGTTTTCTGCAAATTTATTCCTAATGGTATATCCCCTATTCACTGTAGCCGCCCAATCCTAAATTTCCCTAAAAATAGCAACTCCCCCGAAAGCAGCAGTAATGCTATTTTCGGGGGATGAATTCAGTATATAATGTAAATGCTTTTATTCACAAAAATACCATCTAGCAGTAAAGGTAAAATAATAGTTATCACTTCATTTTTTTGACCGATACCAATTAACCAACACCTCCCTCTCAGAATCGAACCACTGCGTGGTTATATAAACTTTCTTACCGTTTACTTCCACTGGCTTTTTGTAGTATCGAATATGTGAACTGTTCCCTTTGTTGTCACCCCTAGAATTGGCCAATACTGGATAATGCAAAGATTTAAACAAATTATGTGAGTAATCCTTACTCTTCAAGTTACCAATATCTTCTTCTGACAACCTATTTGTTTTAAGAAGGTCTTCTATAAGACTATAAGCCAAAGCGCCAATCTTAATCATATTATATGTATTTTCGTCTTTTATGTTAAATTTTGGTGATACATTAAACCTAATATCCTTGCCACTAAGTCCCAAATGACTGCTTACCTTTTTTATAAAAGCAATTTTAGCTTGTGATGACTTATTCAATTCTACAGAAACGTTATTACTTATCTTATATGGCATACGGATAGTATTTTGTGGACACACTGTAGGCACGTACTCCGTATAGCCAGCAGGATCCAATGCATAAAGACTAGTATTTATTTTTTTGTATGCATCTGTAAAATCTTTTGTTTTCTTTGTTTCCCCAAAAATAATAATTCGTGATACATTCACATTTGTATAATCATATTCATCATCCCATTCAACCCATGTATCGTCATCAGCATCACCGAGGTTGGATATTATTAATGGCCATATTTTTTTTGCATCTTCACAAAGTCTTTTTGCTCTTTCTCTTATTTCTTTTTCAGTCCAATTATCCTGCTTTTTTACATACTTGTTTAAATATAACTTACTGTAAGCAAACCCCTTATCTGGAAGTTTTTTCTTCTCCACAAATGGCAGATTACTATATGAACTATTATATGCAGTTAATGTCAAATTCCCTGGAGTATCTTTATATTTTGTGTGGATTTGTTCCCAATTCTTACCTAATATTGTCTTCCAAGCAGGTGTAATTGTCTGTGGCATAATATGTTCTATCGTTAAATCACCATTATCCAACTGTTCCTCAACAGCAATTTTTTCCTTTGAATTACAATTTTCCAGACGTTCTAGAATATACTTTCTAATGGTAGACTTAGCATTATACAATTCATAAGACATAAATTTTTCATCAAAATCATGGTCATTAGGATATCTACTTTTACCTTTTTTTTCCAAAATATAATACTTGAATACATCCAACCAGCTTGTCTTGTGATTTTCCACATATTTTGCTATCTCATCACCAAGATAAACAAAAATCTTATTTAATGACTTTGTTTCTAACCCGCAAACTTCACGTCTTAGCAACCATGATTCAATGATGGATACTGCCTCGCACTGCTCTTCATCACTGATCAAGTTGTCTTCATGAGCTTTAAATATATCCATAAGTATCGGCACAGGTGTATTCGCTTCAAATTTCCTAAACCTGGCCAATGCTTTTTCAAGCGGCGAATCATTAGGAGACGGCATCATAATATTCTTATAATATCTCGAATATATAAGCATATCCTTCAAAATATCATTTATATTGTTACCGGTATTATTCCTATAATGCTTAAATTCAATATATATTTTTTTACTTGCGATAGGAACCCTGGTCTTTACAGCTAAATAATACCTAATAAAATCGGTCATATCCTTATTGGGTGTATTCTCTTCTATAGGAACCCAATATTTCTTATACGCTTGTTTCTGCTCATAAGTCTCCATATTCATCAGAACAAAATTGCGAACCTTATCAGCTTCTGTAAGTGCAAGACCAGTTGAATTAAGACTTTCAAAAATAAGTTGGGGATCATCACCTTTTTCAAGGTCAAGACTAATCTTTACTATACTTAATCTACTAACTGCATCATAAATCCCGACAATTTCCTCTGGGGATAGCTCTGATATTCTTTTATAAAGAATCTTATAATTTACAGTAACACAACAATCCTCGATAGGTTCCATATCATCAATCAACTGTTTATACGCCTGTTGGTCAGAATCAATTAAGGATAACCTAATACGTTTATTTTCATCCTGCTCATATTGATGAATCAAATAAGAATGAAAAATCTGATCAGGATTAAGCTTGCATTTCCCTTCCATACCATCTGTATTCCGAATATAATTTCTTATAGCGAGAAGCAGTAGTGAAACCGTAGTTATTCTTTGCTGACCGTCTATAATAGTAAAATCATCCTCTTTACGAATGTATACGATGCTACCAAAAAAATGGCTGGGATACTTTTTATTATAAACAGCTAAAAGATCTTCGAATAAGGTGTCACAATCTCTCTGTCTCCAATTGTATGTTCTTTGGTACACAGGTATAAAAAATTGTTTTTTTGCGCCATCCAGTAATTCAGTAATTGTTAAACTGCTAGCATCCATTTTGCTTACCCCCAACTAATATAGCTATCCTAGTTAATTACTTTAATCAAATATTTCAACAATAATTATAACATATTAAATACATTTAACTTATAATTACACTGTTATAGCAACCATTTATATTATAGTATATATCAACTTTTCCTTTGTTAATTATTTATTCCATGCGGTATATCCCCTATTCACTGTAGCCGCCCAATCCTAAATTTCCCTAAAAATGCCAAATCCCCCGAAAGCAGCAGTAATGCTGTTTCCGGGGGATGAATTTTTATGCCTTCCGATAAGGAATATATTTAACAAATGTATTTCTCGTTGCAATCTGTATAGTTGCAATTAAATCATAGCAATATAAAAACCGCCGAAGTCACCAAACAGGGCGGTTTTCCAAAAACTTAACTCCTTGGGGCTGACCGTCTATCGGTAGCACCTTCTTTATGTGTATTATATAAAAATACAAAATAATTATCAATAAACTGATATGTTTATAAATATTATTACCAGCTATACGACACCTTTACCAGGGCGCGCTTATCTACAATATCATAGCCAACACCTACGCCCACGTATTGCCCGTCTTTGGTTATCTTCTTTGATATGGAGAAATTTACCTGACGGACTCCCCTTTCTTTTATATCCGGCGTTATGGATATGGTCCTGATAACAGGTTTATAGGCATGTATATTGTATTGGTTCAGCTCCACAGGCTGAGCCCTTTATTTTTGCAGTTCCTCCAGATTAACTTCCTTGGTAGGGTTGTTCTTGTCGGTAATAATGGAAAATCTGCCTTTGCCTCTTTACTTGCCGTGGATCCAGCTGCTTAGAAGACACGAGTTCATAAAACAGCACAAAATTTGGTCAATAAATCCTTCATTTGTCATTCTCCTTTGCTTAGAGAACGACAACGAGCAGTTTCCTCTAAAAGCATTCGTCGCTGACGAGCTTTTCCAGCTGTATCAGTAATGCGGGTATATCATCAAATACGACCTCCACAATCATTTCCCAGTTAGTACCATCATAATCGTGAACTAAACGATGCCTTAGTCCAGAAATCATCGCCCAGGGGACCTTTTCATGTGTAGCCTTATATTCTGCTGATAAGTTATATGCATGTTCGCCCATATTGTATAGGGGCGTCGTAACAAGCCATTGCAAAGAAAAATCTGTTAGCAATGCTTCACGGGTAATATTATTATCACGCACATATTTAGTCAGCTTACTGGCATATTCATAGATTTTTTTAACTCTATGCTGGTCAGATTGTTTCATGCTACTAGTACCTTTTCTCTCATAATAGTTCTGTAAAATTCGCTATCCTTATTAACTTCTCGTATCTCAAATATATCCACTTTTTTCTTGAGAACTTCTCGCAATTCCTCACCTAAAGCTAATACACTGGTTAACTTAAATCCTTCGCCACCAAATACCAGAAAATCCAGGTCACTATTCTCATCTGCCTCTCCCCGTGCATAGGAGCCGAATAAATATATTGCATTGACATGATACTTTTCAGCTAAAGGCTTCACCAACGCAGTTATATTTTCTAATGTAATAACTGTATTTTCCATAACAGGTCTCCTTCATCCTCCGAAGCAAAATCATCTATATAACGTGGTTAGACTATTCTTACGGCCATTATAATATATCTTTTTGATTTATTTCAATATAATAAAAAACAATTTCAATTTCTCAAAACATCAATCAACTGTCTCTATTTGCTTTATCACAGGACAGACATCTTCATTAACATAAATATGATTCATACAAGTTTACCATCCAAATGGTCCATTTCATGCTGTACGATTTCAGCCACAATACCCATAATTTTTCGCTTTTCCCTATTCCAATTAATATCCCGGTATTTTACCTCAATCCATTCATATCGCTCCACTTCTCGCACGCCGGGAATTGAAAGGCACCCTTCCTGCGCCTTATAGGTTCTAGTGGATTTCTTCACAATCACTGGGTTCATCATGGCAGTCAGTTTATTCCCTTCAGCTACAGCAATAATGGCTTTTCGTTCGCCAATCATATTAGCTGCCATCCCTACACAATGGTCTCTGTGTATAGCAAGAGTATCCAGCAAATCCTTCGCTATAGGTATATCTTCTTTTATTGCTGTTTCAGCCTTCTGACCGAGGAACAGCAAATCTTTTATTATTTCCTTTACCATATATAATCTTCCTTTATAAGCAAATCTCCATAATTACAGCACTTCTCCATCAATCCGTCAAAGCCTTTTATTATCCTTAAACATACAAATATTGTACCATTATAACGCCATTGTTCAAATTTTTCTTCTTTGGGAGAAAAATCTCCCAATTAGCTTTTCCCTTTCAGGACTAGCTTCGC
>DFHJ01000027.1:0-9825 GCA_002372665.1 Anaerovibrio lipolyticus | reverse complement strand
GCTGTTGTAGTTTGTTTTCCCCCACCTAAGTACATGACTGCCTAAAAAAAAGAGCCCGTGATTTTTTATCACGGACCCATTTTTAGTTAAATCTTAAACTTGCCGGTTTCCTGAGAAAGGTCAGTTGCTAGAGATGCCAATGCCTGGGAGGCAGAAGCAATTTCCTCGGAGGATGCTGACTGTTCCTCAGCAGCTGCAGAAATTGTCTGCGTATGGTCACTGGTAGTGCGACTTACATCATCAATATTATTAACAGCCTCTACTATACTTCTGGTTCCAGAAGCAACGGTAGCAGCTGACTTACTGATAGAGTGCATCTTCTGCTCAATGCTTGTCACCATTTCCATAATCTTGGTAAACTGAACGCCTACCCCCTGCACAGCCTCAGCACCCTGCTGAACCTCAACAGAGCCCTGTTGCATAGCAGTAACAGCCGCTGTCGTATCATTCTGGACGGAACCTATACGCTCCTTTATTTCCTCCGCAGCTGCTGAAGACTGTTCAGCCAGCTTTCTTACTTCCTCGGCAACAACGGAGAAGCCACGTCCAGCATCGCCCGCACGGGCTGCTTCAATTGCCGCATTCAGAGCCAGCAGATTTGTCTGATCAGCAATGCTGGCAATGGTTTCAACTATCTGGCCTATCTGCTGGGAATTATCACCCAGCTTCTGGACAACGCCCTCCAGCTGTCGAACAGATTTCTCAATTCCCTGCATACGCTCTGTAGCATGCTTCATCAATGCCTCGCCCTGACGAGCTGCATTGGCTGTTTCTGCGGTATCTGCAGCCACTTCCTGAGCCTCAGCAGTCATATTATCAATATCTACAGATACATTATCTACGTTATTTCTGGTGCCATCAACATTTACCAGCTGCTTTTCCATGCCCTCTGCTACCTCAGTAACTGTTTCTGCCACGTTGGTAGCCGCCTGGGCTGCCTGATGGGCACTGGCCGTCAATTCTTCACTGGAAGCAGCCAATAATTCAGCAGATTTCTTGACACCACCAATAAGCTTCTTTAAATTTTCATTCATGCGGTTCACATCACCGGAAAGCTGTCCCAGCTCATCCTCAGAATCCACATAAAGCGGACGCTGATCCAGTACACCGTTGGACATATCATTTACACGGTCAGCCAAATGCTCTACGACCCTGACAATACGGGTAGAGAATTTCAAGCAAGCAAATACTATCAATAAAATACCAACTATAGTAAGAATACCATAAACTATTTTCATAGTGCGAAGCTGACTAAATACGAAGCTGGTTGGAGCTGATACTACTGCCTTCCAGCCAGAAGTAGGAATAGTAGCATAAGCAACTACCTTTTCTTCGCCACCAGCATCAGTTACAAAAAAGCCCTTATCATTATTTTTCATCTCAGTGGCAAATGCCTTAAGAATAGGGTTATCCTCTGTTTTCGACAGATTTTCTTCTTCATTGGCAGAGGCAATAATAATACCACTATCAATGTTTATCAGCATACCCTTGCCTTCGCCACGGTATTTAATGGCCTTAGCCTGTTCAACCAGAGTATCGATCTTAACGTCTTCACTAAATACGCCACCGACAGCACCCTTGCGATCATAAGGAACGGCAATGGTCACAACCATACTTCCGCTGCTGACGTCCTTATATGGATCAGTATAAATAATGTGACCTGCCTTTTTTGCATCCACATACCATGGACGCTTAGTCCATTCTCCCTGTCCAGTCAAATCCCCATCATGCCATGCCATAGCGAAGCCGTCATCCATTGCATGAATATCATCAAGGACTTCCTTATCATCGGCAATCTGCCCTACCAAGTCATGACGCTTCATCACATCTGTACTATCAGCCGGAATCTGTTTAAATACATTTGCACCGGAGATAACGATCTGCCCCTTAGCGCTAAGCCAGGCGTCAGCCTGTGCCGACTGTCTTCCTATTTCAGCTATAATCTCTTCTTCCGTAGTCTTTTCCAACGAAGTAGAAGCTGTAAAATAACCAATGATAGATACAACGGCCATTATTACACCTGCTATACCAGAAAGCATGAAAAACTTTTGTTTAATACCCATTCCTTTTTAACACTTCCTCCTAATTATTTAAAAACTAAGCGTAATTATGATACCATTTACCTATTATTTTTTCAACACATATATCTAAAAACACATATTTAATAATTATACTTCATCAATACAGTAATTGTTTATAATTAATTTATATAGTTTAGTTTAATAATAATATAAAGTTTATCTACAAAATTGATATTGTTTGACTCAGAGCCATGTCAGGTAATATACTTATTTTTGATATTTTTTATTTACAGGAGATAATCATGGATAAAAAGAGGCTTATGCAGGTGGGCGCCGGAAAAGTAAAAGCCCAGCTTGTACTAAAGAATGCTCATGTATTCGCTGGTTTTACCGGCAAGTTCATAAAAACTGATATTGCTGTTCAGGATGGGTATATCGCCGGCCTTGGCCAATATGAGGGAGAGAAGGAAATTGACCTTCAGGGAAAGTACATTACCCCCGGTTTTATTGATTCTCACGTTCATATTGAAAGCTCCATGCTGACGCCTTTTGGTTTTGCCCAAGCTGTAGTTCCCATGGGTACCACCAGTGTAGTAGCTGATCCCCACGAAATTGCCAATGTAGGTGGAGAAACTGGTATTCAATACATGCTGGATGCTTCTGAAGAACTTCCTCTACAAATAAAATTCATGCTGCCATCCTGTGTTCCTGCCACTCCCCTCGAGGATGCAGGCTCTGTCCTTAATGCCAAGGAATTAAGACCATTCCTAAACGACAGCCGTGTTCTGGGGTTAGGTGAGCTGATGGATGTTCCCGGTGTACTCAATGAGTCAAAAACTGTCTGGGATAAGCTGGATATGATTGGCCCTCATCACTTTGTAGATGGCCACGCCCCTATGCTGAAGGGCAAGGAGCTGATGGGATACGCTGCTGCCGGTGTGGACTCGGACCATGAATGTGTGACTGTGGAGGAAGCGGAAGATCGCTTGGCTGCAGGTATGTATCTCATGATAAGAGAAGGCTCTGCCGCCCACAATCTTAAGGCCCTGCTTCCGGTAATTAACGAGCATAACAGCCGTTTTTGCTGTTTCTGTGCCGATGACCGGCACCCAGGCGACCTGATGAATGAAGGTGGCGTAAATGCCATGGTCCGCGAAGCTATAAAGCTGGGACTGCCCGTATGGCAAGCCCTGCAAATGGCCACAGTAAATCCTGCGACCTATTTTGGTATTCGTAACACCGGTGTAATTGCTCCTGGCCGTAGAGCAGACCTGCTGATATTCCCTGATTTGGAAAACTGGGAGCCTGAGGAGGTTTATACAGCTGGCAAATTGGTAGCCAGAGATGGTAAATGTATAAAGGAAATCTGGGATACCATTGAAGTTCCTCCAGTGCCAACCCGTTTGAGCAAATCCGTAAGCCTCCCTAAATTAAGTCTTGAACAATTTGCCCTGCCAATAAAGGGAAATATGTCCAACGTAATTGGTCTTATTCCTAAACAGCTGCTTACACATCACCTTTGGCAAGAGGTGCCTGTAAAGGATGGCATGGCAACAGCTTCCCCAGATAAGGACATACTAAAGCTGGCAGTATTTGAACGCCATCATAACACCGGGAAACGGGGTATTGGACTGGTAAAGGGCTTTGGGCTGAAAAAGGGCGCCATTGCCCAAACTATTGGCCATGACAGTCATAACCTTATTGTAATTGGCACCAACGACGAGGATATGCTTATTGCCTCCAAGAGTCTGGAAGGCTGTGGCGGTGGTATTGCCATAGCAGTAGCTGGTAAAGTTGAAGAAATACTTCCTCTGCCAGTTGGTGGCCTGATGACAGATAAATCCGCCACCGATGCTGCAAAGCAAGCGGAAAAAATGGAAAAGCTGGCATTCAGCCTGGGTGTGGACAGAGAATATGACCCGTTCCTTACCCTTGCCTTCCTTAGCCTTCCAGTGATTCCGGAGTTAAAGCTCACTGACCGGGGACTGGTAAAGGTGCTGGAAGGTCGTATCATCGGCATCGACGACCACATAACATAAGACAACACAATAAAAGGCAGTAGACGGTTACCTGTCGCACGGAGCAACCCACTAAAAGTTTTCCTTGCTTTCATATAGTGAAAAAAATCATAACTCGCTTCGCTCAAACAAATGATTTTTTCCACTAATACTATGGTATAGCAAGTAAAACTTTCTTAACGTGGCTTGTCCTATTGCTCCAGGCGACCATCTACTGCCTTTTTAGTTGTAATATGCTTCTCTTAGCAGCTAATCACTGCTTTTTCTTCGTAATTACAGGTGGAAATGCTCCACCTTTACCCTGTCCCCTTCCATATTCAGCACCATAAAGGACTGGGCTTTCCCATCCCTGGGGTGGGAAACACTGCCGGGATTAATTACCAAACAATCCTTGCCCTCATCTATTACCGCCACATGGGTATGGCCATATACGGCAATATCGGCCCCCTTACTGGCAGCCGCCTGGCGAAGCAGTGAAATGTCCCGCTTTACACCATAAATATGTCCATGGGTCAGAAAAATCTTATGGGAGCCCATCTCTGTCACTACCTCATCATCGGTTCCAGAGCTTGGCCAATCACAGTTTCCAGCCACATTAATGACCTTCTTATCCGTCACCATAGCCAGATATTCAGCATCTTCAATAAGATCTCCTGCATGAAGCCAGCAATCCACTTCCCCTGCCAGCTCTATAGCCCTGTCTACAGCCATAATGTTGCCATGACTGTCACTCATTACACCTACTCTCATTGCAAATACTCCTTTAACAGCTCTGCCATTTTCCGCAAGGCCTCTCCACGATGACTGATGGCCTGCTTTTCCTCTAGAGTCAGCTCCGCCATAGACTTATCCCCCACATAAAAATATGGGTCATAACCAAAACCGCCGTTTCCCTTGGCCTCTAACCTAATTTCACCACCACAGAAACCCTGGGCCTGCAATATATTTCCATCAGTATCGGCAAAAGTCAAGGCACACTGATAGTCTGCAGGAGAGCTAATCAAGCCCAGCTTTTTCAGCTCTGCCACCAGCTTAGCGTTATTGGAGGAATCATCAGCATTCTCACCGGAATAACGGGCAGAATAAACTCCCGGAGCTCCCCCTAAAGCATCGACCTCCAGACCAGAATCATCCGCCAGGCAGGCCATACCAGTCATTTTCTGATAATGTCTGGCCTTTTTCAAAGAATTTTCCTTAAAGGTATCCCCGTCTTCCACTGCATCTGGAATATCACCATCTATCTCAGCCAAAGAAACCAGCTCCACTGGTAAATCTATAAAGGCATTCTGCATTTCTCTGACCTTTCCCTTATTTTTAGTGGCAATCACTATCTTTTTCATTGAGTTATGAACCAACCTTCCCGTTGTATTGTTTCTATATATCATTTACAAAGGTAATTTTACTACCTTTATGATTGCGAGGCAAACCATTAAACCCATAAGAAAAGGTCCGCCTGACTTATGTCAAACGGACCTGAAATTACTGCACCAAACACGTACAATCAGATATTTATCCCAAAATCTTTAAGAACTCCTTACAAATCGCTGTATTGCCAGGCCATGCCGGAGAAGTTACCAGATTGCCATCAACGACTGCCTTGTCTGCATCAACATTTTGGAATTTCCCACCAGCCATAGTAACATCCGGGCCTACAGCAGGATAAGCTGTCAAGGTGCGTCCCTTTACTACATCAGCAGCCGTCAGAACCTGAATCCCATGGCAAATAGCTGCCACTGGTTTATTGTTATTCATAAAATACTTGGTAATACTGATTACCTTTGGGTCCAAACGGATATATTCCGGTGCCCGTCCACCAGTCAGATACAAGCCATCATAATCCTCAGCGGATACATCATCAAAGGTGGCGTTCAGAATAAACAGATGACCTGGCTTCTCAGAATAGGTCTGATCGCCTTCAAAGTCATGAATAGCAGTCTTGATAGCTTCGCCACTCTTCTTGCCTGGGCAAACCACATCAACCTGAACCCCTGCTACACCTAGCGCCTGAAACGGAACCATTACCTCATAATCCTCGGCAAAATCCCCAGCCAGCATAAGCACTTTCTTCATTTCCGGACTACCTCTCTTTCTCTACCCAAAATAGGTGCAGGAAAGCTTTACATCCACATAAATCTCCCCTGCACTAGCATGAAGGTGAACCGACTCTTTTTACACTTCACCCCTTATTATCTCTTATTCTATGTCATAGCTATAAATCCTGCATTTATTTTTGTATTTTTTTAAAAAAGCATAATGGCTAACGTATTTTTACGTTAGCCATTAATTTTTACAACATATTAAACAGGTCTTCCGCCAAACTATACTTTGGCTTCATTACCATATTCTGCTGGGCTGTAAGAGACCTGCCATCCTCCGACTTTGGAACCGGAGAATTTGGATCCGGCACCAGCTCCAAATGAGGTGGTTTCCTATAGCGGTCCTTAATCTTACCACCTACATACTGGGTAATCATGATACTGCCATCAGGCATGTAGCGACGGACCACTTCGGTAACCATACCTTCTGCTTTTACGGTATTGATTGCTTCCCTTTGGGCCCTCATTTCCTCAAGAGTATCCTGCATGGAACCAATCTTTTCGCATAAAATTGATTGGAATTCCTCCGGGGTGCTGACTGTCTTTTTCGATGCTTCCGACGCAGTCTTAATCCCCTCCACATTAGTGGTGTTACTAGTTCTTAACGACATGAGCTCACCTTCCTTTTGCATATTATGCAACATCCGGTGCCTTCCTTAGCTTACTTAAATCCTATAACAGCTTATCGTCATTAAGCGTCAAAAACATAAATCAGGTAAATCACTTGCCATATTCAGCTGCCAGCTTTTTAAAGGCAGGGATGGATTTTTCGATTGTCTCCTGCTTTATGCAATATGCAGCCCGGAAATAGCCCGGACACCCGAAATCAGAGCCAGGAACCAATAGCAAATCGTACTTCTTGGCCCGTTCACAAAAGGCGTAATCATCATCCTCCAAAGCCTTCGGGAAAAGATAGAACGCCCCCTGTGGCTTCTGACAGGTGAAGCCCGCCTCAACGAGTCCATTATAGAGAAGATTTCCGTTTCTCTCATAAGCAGCAATATTTGATGGCTCATCAACACAACGGGCCACCACCAGCTGAAACAGGGAGGAGGCATTTACATGGGTCAATACTCTGGCAGCTCCCGCTATACCGCCATAAACCCTTTCAAAATCCGCCACCTCATCAGGCACCACTATGTAGCCAATACGCTCTCCTGGCAAGGACAAAGACTTGCTCCAGGAATAGCATACCAAAGTGTTCCTGTAGTATTTGGGAATATAGGGAACCGTAATACCGCCATAAACCAGCTCACGATATGGCTCATCGGAAATTATAAAAATAGGGTGATTAAATTCTTTTTCCTTCTCGTTGAGAATCTCAGCCAATTTCTTTATGGTATTTTCTGAATATACCACACCACTTGGATTATTAGGAGAATTAACTATTACCGCCTTGGTATCAGGGGTAAGCATCTCCTTAAATTTGTCAAACTGAATCTGGAAATCCGCAGTGTTGGCAGGCACCACTTTCAGCTCAGAGCCCATTGCCTCCACAAAGCATTTGTACTCAGGGAAATATGGTGCAAAGGTGATAAACTCATTTTTTACGTCATCCTCAGTCAATGCCTTAAAGCAAATGGTAATAGCCGCTGCTGCACCGGCAGTCATAAAGAGATTCTTTCCGGTAAAGCTGGTACCAAAACGACGATTTATACTTTTAGCGATTGTTTCTCTTACCTGGGGATCACCTGGGGCCACAGTATAGCCATGAAGAGCCACAGAATCCACCTCGTTAAGGATATCTATAATGGCTTCCTTCACCTTTTCAGGAGCAGGAACATTCGGGTTACCAATGGAAAAATCGAATACATTTTCCTCCCCTACCTCTGCCGCCCGCTTACGGCCAAATTCAAAAATCGTTCTGATAGTGGACTTCTTGGTGCCCAGCACATAGCTCTTTTCAGAAATCATTCCGATACCCCATTTCACATATAAATCATTCAAGTAAACACAATTACTTTACAATTATACAATAAAAATAGGTGCAAAGCCAGTTTTGTGTACTGACTTTACACCTTTTGTTTACTCCATAAAATATTGCATACTGGTTTTCTTCCATTCCCGCTCAGTAAACTGAAGCTCATACTGGTCTATGCCTGTCTCCTCGGACAGCTCTCTGGCAAATTCAACACAGCTTTCCTTGCTGTCCATGTGAATCATGGTGTAGAAGTTATATGGCCAGTCCGGTGCGGTATTACGGTCATAGCAATGGGTAATCTCACTATGGGCACACATTTTGGCCGCAACCTCATCCATTCTTTCAGGAGGTACTACCCAAACCACCAGAGCATTGGCCTTAAACCCCACTTCCACATGGCGAAGCACAGCTCCCATTTTTCTGAGAATACCCTCTCTTTTCATATTGTTCAGGCGCTGTAAAAGCTCCTCCTGAGAAATACCAATATCCTTGGCTATCACTTTATAAGGCTCAGAGCAAATAGGAAAATCACTCTGCAAAGCCCGTATTATTTTCTTGTCCGTTTCCGTAAAATTCATAACCGGCCTCACTTCAATTTAAACTGCACATTTATCTTGTATTTCTTTTGGGAATACAAGTCCAAAAGTGATATAACCCCTGGCAATGACCTAATCTCCGACAAGATTTGTTTTCTTCGGTCATCGCTGTTGGTAATGACAGTAAACCACAGTCCATAGCCGCAGCTTCGTTGATAATTGTGGGTTATTTCAGGATATTCATTGATTTTGGCTGCAACCTCTGCCACATGTCCCGGTTCAATCTTGGCCGCCACCAATGTACCGTTATAGCCCAGCTTATCAGAATTAAAGAACGCACCCAGCTTACGAATAAAGCCCTTCTCTTTCAGCTCCTGCAGCCTGGAAATAACTCTCTCCTCGGATACCCCCAGCTGCTCTGCCATGGCCTCATAAGGCTTTGGTACAAACTGCACACCACCCTGCAATATATTCAGAAGCTGTTTATCAAATGTTGTTAGCTCCATATTCACTCCTTATACACCAAAAACAAAAACTCCCCTGCTCTCAAGCAAAGGAGCCATTATCATTTTATCAAATACATGGTTTAACAGTCAAGAAAATGTGAAGCCTATTCACTTTTTTTGTCACTTGCCTCATTTGCTTCCAGCAAACAGTCCGCAATAACATTTAACAGTTCTTCACGACCAACATTTTTTACAGATGAATACGGAAGCACATCCAGCTCAGGCACTCCCAATGAGCGCTTAATCTGAGATATGTTTTTCGCCACAGCATTTTTACTGAGCTTATCCACCTTGGTGGCAATCACCAAAACCGGCAAATTGTGCTCCACCAACCAGCGGAACATTTCCACATCAGAAGCCATAGGCTCATGGCGGCTGTCAATGAGCTGACACACAAATTGCAAATTCTCAGAGCCCAACAAATACTCATTAATGAACCTGCTCCATATTTTACGTCGCTGGGCACCGGTTTTTGCATAGCCATATCCAGGCAAATCCACCAGATAAAAATCCTTCCGCCCTGGGTCATTGTCAATCTTGGCACCAATTTCATAGAAATTTATAGTCTGGGTTTTGCCCGGCTGACTGGAAACCCTGGCCAGCTGATTAACTCTGGTGAGGGAATTTATCAGTGAAGACTTGCCCACATTTGAGCGTCCAATAAACACGATTTCCTTGCGGTGAATCTCAGGATACTGTTCCAGCTTCACTGCAGAAGCCAGATATT
>DFHJ01000107.1 GCA_002372665.1 Anaerovibrio lipolyticus | reverse complement strand
CATCAAATGCGACAGCCCCTTTTAATATAGTATATTGAATTAATAATTAATGGTGGAACAGGCGAATATGAGTAAACGCCATGGTAATCCCGTATTTATCCGCGGTTTCAATTACATTATCATCACGGATAGAACCACCGGCCTGGGCGATGAACTCTACACCACTCTTATGGGCACGCTCCACATTATCACCAAATGGGAAGAATGCATCAGAACCAAGGGCTACACCACTGATGGTCTTTAAATATGCTTTCTTTTCCTCTCTGGTAAGAGGCTCTGGTTTTTCAGTAAATACCCGCTTCCAGTCATCGGTTTCCAGCAGATCTTCCCACTCCTCGCCGATATACACATCAATAGCATTATCACGATCAGGACGGCGTACCTCTTCCTTAAATGGCAGTGCCAAAACCTTTGGATGCTGACGAAGATGCCATACATCAGCCTTGTTACCAGCCAGACGGGTACAATGGACACGGGACTGCTGACCGGCACCAATGCCAATGGCCTGTCCATCCTTGGCATAACAAACAGAATTTGACTGGGTATACTTTAGAGTAATTAATGCAATAAGAAGATCCCGCTTTGCTGCTTCAGTAAAGGATTTTGACTTGGTAGGAATTTCATTCAGGCATTCCTCGGTAATTTCCACATCATTGCGCTTCTGCTCAAAGGTAATGCCAAATACTTCCTTCTGCTCCAGCTCAGCTGGCCTAAAGCTTGTATCCATCTGAAGTACCAGATATGTGCCCTTGCGTTTGTTTTTTAAAATCTCCAAGGCTTCAGCAGAATAGGATGGTGCAATTATGCCGTCAGAAACCTCTCTTGCCAGAAATGAAGCAGTCTGAGCATCGCATTCATCAGAAAGAGCCACAAAATCACCATAGGAAGACATACGATCCGCACCTCTTGCTCTTATATAAGCTGTGGCAATAGGTGAAAGCTCAATGCCTTCTACGAAATAAACCTTTTGAAGAATTTCCGGTAATGGAGTGGCAACGGCAGCTCCCGCAGGACTAACATGCTTAAAGGACGCGGCTGCTGGAAGACCGGTGGCCTGCTTCAGCTCCTGGACCAGCTGCCAGCTGTTCATGGCATCCAGCAAATTAATATAGCCTGGCTTGCCATTTAATACTGTAAAAGGAATGTCCCCATTCTTTACAAATACTCGGGCAGGTTTCTGATTAGGATTACAACCGTACTTCAATTCTAATTCTTGCATCTTTTTACTCCTTTATTTAATTTATCAACTGCGATATAATAAATCCAAGGACGTTTCAACTACGTCATTATACAGCCACGAATTTACTGTAACATCAGTATGTTTTTTTGTCAATTCATTAGTGTGGGATAAACTAATGATACATAATACTAAAAATTATTTACAGGGGGTATAGAATATGTTAAAAAGCATTGGCGTTTTAACCAGCGGTGGCGACAGTCCTGGAATGAATGCAGCACTCCGTGCAGTTGTCCGTACTGCTCTCTTTGAAGGGGTAAAGGTTTGGGGTATTTACAACGGTTACCGTGGTCTTTTGGACGAGGAAATGGAAGAAATGACCTCCCGTAGCGTAAGTGATATTATTCAGCGTGGTGGAACAATTCTTGGTACAGCCCGCTGCAAGCGCTTTATGACTGAAGAAGGCCGTATGCAGGCCTATGAAAACATGAAAAAACGTGGCATTGAGGGTCTTGTAATTATTGGTGGCGACGGCAGTCTCCGCGGTGCTACCCAGCTTAGTCTGGAAACCGGCGTTCCTATTGTGGGACTCCCCGGAACTATAGATAACGATGTGTGGGGTACTGATTATACCATTGGTTGCGATACGGCGGCCAATACCATTATTGATGCCATTAACAAGCTCCGTGATACTGCTTCTTCACACAACCGCATTGCGGTAGTTGAGGTAATGGGACGCCACTGTGGCTGGTTGGCCATGCTGGCCGGTATTGCCGGTGGCGCAGAGTTTATTTTGGTTCCTGAGGAGGAATATAATCTTGATGATATCTGCAATGGTATTATCACCTCCTACGAACAGGGCAGACGTTATTCCCTTGTTGTAGTTGCTGAGGGAGTAGGCAGCTCCCTTGATATTGGCAAATACATTGAAGAAAAGACAAACATGGATGTACGTGTATCCGTGCTTGGTCATATTCAACGTGGCGGCTCCCCTTCTGTGCGTGATCGCGTAAAGGCAAGTCAGCTTGGAGAAAAGGCAGCCCTGGCATTAATCGCTGGCCAGTCCGATGTGGTATTTGGCTTTAACCAGGGTAAGGTTGTAGCTATTGATCTTCACGATGCTATTACCAATAAAAAGCATCTGAATGCTGAGTTTATGCGTTTGGCAAAACAGCTAAATTAATCATGTAATTAAATTAGTTTTTCATGACAATTATTCACAAGTTAATAACAGCTTAACCGTAAATTTAAAAATCCTGTAGAACACTGTAATATCAAGGTTCTACAGGATTTTTTATTTCCCTGTGATAAACTTTTTGATAAGTTATCCACAAGTTTATTCACATATTAACAAGTATGTTCGCTTTTTTTGTGGACAATTCAATATTTCTGTGAATAATTAAATCTTACCCATCTTTATAACTTCCTTCAATACCCTTACACTGAAGAGACCGTCAATAATTTCATCAATGGTCTTCCAGGTGTTATTCTCATTGGACTTACCATATTTATCAACGACTGCATGATATACGGTATCCTCCACGCTTTCAGGAATCAAAGGCTCCCAATGCTTGTGATCGTATTTTCTCTGCTTTATATTGTTCTGAGGCCTGCCCCCTTCAACCTCTATTTCACACAGAAATTGAATTTTCTTGTTCTGGGGATCCACCAGATAATGCTCCAAAAAATATCTGGAATCATCCGCCTCAGGACTGTACATTTCATAGGTTGCGTATTCATAAGGCACCATCTTGACCCAGGCTTCAATAACGTATTTATCCATGGTATATGGTCTTCGCACCCATCCGGAATCCTTCTTGTCCAAATAATACACATAGGATTCATCCTCGGCAAACCTTATAAATCTGCTTGGTGCCTTTTTAGCAGTATCTTCAGAAGAGCTGTCTGAGCTACCAGGTGGCTGTTGAACACCATCGGCACTTACAATACTAAAGCTGCATAATATGGATAAAACAGTAAAAAGCAGTATGATACTTTTCTTCACCATAATCACATCCTGTCTGTGTAATCTATATAACATATCATATAACACTTCTATAAAAAATCCAATAATCCTTTAGAATCAAAGAGGATTTTTATCAGGAGTTCCCGCCTTTCGTGGGTAAACCTTTGGAGTGTTCTTTTCCTTTTTTATATAAATCACAGCCCGCTTGTCTTCAAGGTATGGCAGCTTAACCTCCACACATTCTGCCTTGCCCCCACCTAATATGGACAGGGCCTTTTTGGCAGCCTCAGCTTCCTCTGCAAATTTCATTCCCTTTAGGGCAGCAAAGGTGCCATTTTTCTTTACAAAGGGCAGACAATATTCTGCCAACACAGGAAGTCTGGCCACAGCACGGGACACCACTAAATCAAAGCTTTCTCTCAGCTTTTTGTTTCTGGCCCCCTCCTCAGCTCTGGCATGAATGCACTCCACATTTTGAAGTCCCAATTCGCCCACCACAGTCTGGAGAAAATTAATTCTTTTATTAAGAGAATCCAGAAGAGTGAGCTTTATACCAGGCTGAAAAATTTTCAAGGGGATACCGGGAAATCCTGCTCCGGTACCCACATCTATTACGCTGATATCCCCCATAAACCTTCCATCGTCCCAGCAGGTCAGAGAATCTATCATGTGCTTAATGGCCACTTCCTTTGGTTCAGTAATGGCAGTAAGATTTATTTTTTCATTCCATTCAATAAGAAGCTGAAAATATTTATCAAACTGATTTATCTGAACATCATTTAAGGAAATGCCATATTTATCTGCTGCATCCTTCAAGTGCTCCTTAAAGCTCATTTTTTGTCTCCTCTATCCTTTTTTGCTGTTCCAGATATATCATCAGAACGGAAATATCAGCTGGGGATACACCGGAAATTCTGGCGGCCTGACCAATGGAAATAGGCCTTATATCAGCCAGCTTTTCTCTGGCCTCATCCCTAAGATTAGCCACAAGAGCATAATCTATGGATTCCGGAATCAGCTTTTCTTCAAGCTTCTTCATCTTCTCAACCTGCTCCAGCTGCTTCTTTATGTATCCCTCATAGGTTATGGAAATTTCCACCTGCTGCTTTGCTTCCTCATTAATCTCTGGCAAGCCGAATATTTCCTTCAATTTATCATAATTAATATCAGGACGTTTCAGCAAATCGTAAAGACTGATGGTATTGCGGATTTCCTCAATACCATTATCTGCCAGCAGCTTCAAGGTCTCCTGATTTGGATTCAGCTTTCTTTCCTTTAATAAATCAACAGTTTCATTAATAACTGCCATCTTTCTGGTAAATCTCTCCCAGCGGTCATCCTTTACGAGGCCAACCCTTCGGCCCAATGGAGTCAGGCGCTGGTCCGCATTATCCTGACGTAAAATCAAACGGTACTCAGCTCTGGAAGTCATAATTCTGTATGGCTCACTGGTACCCTTGGTAACCAAATCATCAATAAGCACACCAATATAAGCATCAGAACGCTTTAAAATCAGTGGCTCCTTATTCTGCACCTTCAAGGCTGCATTTATGCCCGCAATAATACCCTGGGCTGCAGCCTCCTCATAACCAGAGGTACCGTTGGCCTGTCCTGCGGAAAATAGTCCGGAAATTTTCTTAAGCTCCAATATTGGCTTCAGCTGCAATGGATCAAGGCAGTCATATTCAATGGCGTAACCAGCCCGCATGACCTTGGCATGCTCCAAACCAGGAATAGTGTGGAGAAAATCTATTTGTACATCCATTGGCAAAGAGGTTGACATTCCCTGTACATAAACCTCATTGGTATGCAGTCCCTCCGGCTCGAGAAAAAGCTGATGTCTTTCCTTATCCGGAAATCTTATAAGCTTGGTTTCAATGGAAGGACAATATCTTGGACCGATGCCCTTAATAATACCATTGGCCATTGGTGCCCTATCTATATTATCCATAATAATTTTATGGGTCTGAGCATTAGTATAGGTAAGCCAGCAT
>DFHJ01000102.1:4169-24784 GCA_002372665.1 Anaerovibrio lipolyticus | reverse complement strand
TTTTCATTAGTGCGACAGCCCCTTCTTGGACTATTATTTATCATATATTAATTTATATAAATCTGACGGGCTTGATATGTTTTGAATTAACTAACTTTCTCTTCTACTGCTTTTCTACTATGTGCACAGAATTCATGAAAATCAGGCTGCTCTGAAATAAACTCAATAACATCACTTGTACTAATATTATCTGATGATTTAAGATATTCCATAACTTTTTTCAGTCGTTCTGGCTTCGTTTTAGCGTAAGTAATAACTACCATAACAAAGGCAAAATATGCATCTGGGAAAGCATTTAATCTATTATATAACTCTTCCATAGGAATGCCTCCTTAAATATAAATTTTTTCATAAATATTATAATCGTTAAAACCATGATTCTCGAACAGATAAAAACAGTAATCATCATCTAAGGTAGAATAATGAGCCGCAAATTTTTTATCAGCATAAGTCGAATAATAAATTGAATTAATCTCACTAACAATTTTGGCGTATTCATTCTTATTCAAAAAACATGTCGGATATTTAAAAGGTTTCCCGTTAGTGTCTAACTTAATCATTTCCTTCACCTACTTTATTATACCATAATATTTATTCATTCAGGACTGCGAAAGCGGTCTTTTTTTCACAGGAATATTTTCCTTCAAAGAAGGAAAAATTTGAACAATTGCGTTATAATAGTATATAACTTAGAGTTATCGTTAATTAGGAGAAGGAAATGCCTAAAGAACTTAGGGGCGGATATACCACCGGGGCCTGTGTGGCGGCCGGGGTTAAGGCAGCGGCACTGTTTATGCAGGGCAGCTCTGCTGATTTCGTGGAAATAAATGCCCTTGATGGAACAAAACTGCATATACCCGTAAAGACAATTGAGCCCGTGGGAGATGGCATAAGGGTAGAAATTGTGAAGGATTCCGGTGATGACCCGGACATTACCAACGGAACCTCCATATTGACCACGCTAACCATGGATAAGTCATTGGATGGTATAAAGCTCATTGCTGGTAAAGGGGTCGGAACGGTTACCAAGCCTGGCTTGTCTGTTCCCACTGGGGAGCCGGCTATTAATCCTGGTCCAAGAGCCCTTATAAAGCAGTCACTGCAGGAGGTATTTGGTGAGCTTCCCGGTTGCATGGTCAAGGTGGATGTGCCAGCAGGTGAGGAACTGGCCAAGAAAACCCTTAACCCCGTTTTGGGGGTAGTGGGGGGAATATCCATAATTGGTACCACGGGAGTTTTGCGGCCTATGTCAGAGGAAGCCTTTAAGGATTCCTTGGTGCCACAGATTAGTGTAGCTTTGGCATCTGGCTTTAAAACTCAAATCTTTGTGCCGGGAAAAATTGGGGATAGGATAGCCACCTCATGGGGATTGCCATCAGCGGCTATGGTTCAGACCAGTAATTTTATTGGTCATATGCTGGAGACGGCGGCAGATAAGGGACTGGAACGGGTTTTGTTGTTTGGTCATATTGGCAAAATAGCCAAGGTGGCGGCAGGAGTTTTTCATACCCACAACCGTATGGGAGATGGCCGCATGGAAACCATGGCTGCTTACAGTGCAGCGGCAGGAATGCCACCAGAGGGCGTGCGGGAAATTTTGGCAGCGGTTACCACAGAGGAGGCTTTACCGGTTATTGAGCGGTACCACCTTGAATCCGTATACAGTACCATTGCGGCTAGGGCCAGTCTACGGGCCCGGCGCTATGTATTTGAAAAAATGCAGATAGGCACGGTTATGGTTACCCTCCAGGGGAAACTCTTGGGAATGGATGATACAGCAAGAAGGATTGGCGAGGATTTTGGATGGAACATAAAATAATTATTGTGGGCATTGGCCCTGGGAGTCCTGAATACATGATTCCAGCGGCATTAAAGACTATTGGAGAAGCCAAGGTACTGGTGGGTGGCAGTCGCGCCATGGAGCAGTACGGAAAGGATAAGGGGCAGAAGCAGTTTATCATTCGTGCAGATATGAATGCTGTTATGGATTTTATAAGGAGAGAGCTTCGGACTCAGGACGTGGTAGTGATGGTCTCGGGAGATCCGGGGTATTACTCCATGCTGGATACAGTGCGACGCAACTTTGAGGACGAGCCAATAAAGGTTATTCCAGGGATCAGCTCCATGCAGGTGGCCTTTGCCAAGTTAGGTATGCCATGGCAGGAGGCGGAGCTTATTAGTATGCATGGACGCACTGCCTCCAAGGAAAAGCTGGTGTACTGTCCCGGCAAGATAATAGGCTTTTTGACAGATAAGAAAAATAACTCCAGAACTATTCCCGCCATGTTGAAAAAAATGGGCTGGCCAGCGGGTGCCATGGTGGCAATATGTAACCGCCTGTCATACCCTGATGAAAAAATTATTATTACCACTATCGGTGAAGCAGCAAAGCTGGAGACGGTATATTTAAATTGCGTATTGGTGGTGAGGGCAAAATGATTCCATTGGGAATCCCGGATGAAGAATTTATTCGTGGCAAGGTGCCTATGACAAAGCAGGAGATCAGAATTTTGACCATAGCCAAGGCACGTATAAAGCCAGATAGCGTTATTTGTGATGTGGGAGCCGGTACTGGTTCTATTTCCATAGAGGCGGCCTGTCAGGCCAAGGATGGTATGGTATATGCCATTGAGCGCAATCCTGATGGTGTTGAGCTTATAAATAAAAATGCCCAGAAATTTGGGGTATATAACTTAAAGGTTATTGAGGCGTACGCCCCTGAGGGCTTTGATGAGCTACCGATGCTGGATGCAGCTATAATTGGAGGCAGTGGCAGCAATCTGCCAAGTATTCTTGATTCGATAGACAAAAAATTGAACACAGGCGGGCGTATTGTGATGAACTGCATCACTATACAGACCATAGCACAATGCTTGGAATATATGAGAAAGCGTGAGGATTATACCTATGAGGCCGTTCAGGTTCAGGTAAGCCAGCTGGAGCAGGTGGGGCGTTATGATATGGCCAAGGCCAATAATCCGATTTATATAGTTACATGTGAAAAAAAGAGAGGAGCTAAATGATGGTAATGGTAAATATAGTGGGGGCAGGTCCTGGAGATCCTGAGCTTATTACAGTAAAAGGCAAAAGGCTTCTTGAGGAAGCTGATGTGATAATTTATGCGGGCTCTTTGGTGCCAAAGGCTTTGTTGGGATATGCCAAGGAGGGCTGTGAAATACATAATTCCGCCTCCATGTCTCTTCCGGAGGTGCTGGATGTCATCGAAAAATCCGTAGCTGCAGATAAAAAAGTAGTAAGACTGCATACCGGAGACCCTGCAATTTACGGTGCTATTCAGGAGCAGATGGATGCCCTTAACAAGAAGGGAATTGAATACCAGGTGGTTCCAGGCGTCAGCAGCTTTTTGGCCACAGCGGCTGCCCTTAAGCAGGAATACACCTTGCCGGGAGTTACCCAGACCGTTATTATTACCAGAAATGAGGGTCGTACCCCAGTTCCGGATCGGGAAAAGCTCCGTTCTTTGGCTGCCCACAAGGCTACCATGTGCATTTTCCTCAGTATTTCCATGCTGGGGGATGTGGTGAAGGAGCTTATTGAGGGAGGCTACGAGCCTACTACGCCTATTGCCATCGTTCAGCGGGCAAGCTGGCCAGAGCAGCGGATTTTCCGCGGTACTCTGGAGACCATTTGTCAGGAAATTGAGGGCAAGGGTGTGGACCGCACCTCCATGATAGTTGTAAGTCATGTATTGGGAAGTGACTATGAGCTTTCAAGGCTTTATGCTCCGGAGTTCAGTCACGGATTTAGGGAAGCCAGCGTATGAGATATGCCATCTTTACTTCATCAGAAAATGGATTGAAGGTAGCCCGGCGCATTAGCGAAAAAGTTAAGGCTACTGTGGATATTTATGCCCATGAGGGACTGAAGGACCAGCAGGGGGTTATTTATTATAGTCGCCTTTCGAATATTGTAAAAAACGAATTTTCCAGATATGGTGCTTTGATTTTTATTATGGCCACCGGCATTGTGGTGCGTACCATTGCACCTCTTTTGGAGAGTAAGCTGACTGACCCCGCAGTTGTTGTAATGGATGAACAGGCCAGGAATGTTATTAGTCTCTTGTCCGGCCACATTGGTGGCGGCAATGAGCTTACTTTGGAGTTGGCGGAAATTCTGAAAAGCAATCCTGTTATTACCACAGCTACGGATGTAAATAACAAGCTGGCACCAGATCTGTTGGCATCCCGTGTGGGACTGGTTCCTTATCCTAAGAAAAACATTCTCTATTTGAACAATGCGATTTTGGGTGATGCACAGCTGGAATATCTTTTAGACGAAAATATTCCATGCTTTGATGAATACCGCAAAAAGATGAAAAACAATGGCATTTTGGTAAAGGTTTGCACCAGGGATGAAATTTCCAGGCTGGTAATGGAACAGGGAGCTTATCGGGTGGTGGTTTCTGACCAGCAATTTCCTGTCAGTGAGTGGGTACTGTACCTTAGGCCAAGAAGGCTGGTGGCCGGTATTGGCTGTCGCCGGGGAGTAGGGGCTGACCTTATTCGTGGAGCCCTTGAGGAAGCCTGTAAGCGGATCGGTTGGAGCGTTGAACGTATAGATGAAATGGCCAGCACTACCATTAAGGCTGATGAACAGGGACTGTTGGAGATTGCAAGAACCCTAAACAAAAAGATTACCTTTTGGGATAACAGCAAGCTGAAGGAACAGATAGATTATTATAATTTGGCAGAGTCGGAATTTGTGAGAAAGATTATTGGTGTGGGAAATGTGGCAGAGGCTGCGGCCTATTGCTGTGTTAATCACGGTGTTGAAGCTCTGTTGAAG
This sequence comes from Anaerovibrio lipolyticus, assembly GCA_002372665.1. Lineage (GTDB taxonomy): Bacteria > Bacillota > Negativicutes > Selenomonadales > Selenomonadaceae > Anaerovibrio > Anaerovibrio lipolyticus_C. The sequence continues at coordinate 19,978 of DFHJ01000102.1, read as the reverse complement.
ACGAAATATGAGAAAGTGACGGTGGCATTAATATGGGAAAAATAACAGTAATCGGAATTGGCCCGGGCAGCATGGAGGATATGACACCAAAGGCGGAAAAAGCAATCGAGGCAGCAGAGGTGGTTGCCGGCTATACCACATATATTGATTTAATAAAGCCAATGCTGGATGGAAAAGAGGTTATTGGCACAGGCATGATGCAGGAGGTTGACCGCTGCAAGCTGGCTGTGGAGTCCGCAGCCTCAGGCAGGAATACTGTGGTGGTATCCAGTGGTGATGCCGGAGTATATGGCATGGCCGGACTTGTGCTGGAGCTGGTGCTTCAGTATCCTGAGTGTGACCGTCCGGAGTATGGTGGCACAGTGGCTGGTGTATCTGCAGTAAATGCAGCGGCCTCTATTTTAGGTGCGCCATTGATGCACGATTTTGCAGTAATATCCCTCAGCGACTGGATGACTCCATGGGAGCTTATTCAGAAGCGTGCCAAATTGGCTGGGGAAGGTGATTTTGTCATTGCCCTTTATAATCCAAAGAGCAAGGCCCGCCCGGACTACATCGATACAATACAGGAGATTCTCTTGAAGTGTCGTGATCCAAAGACTCCTGTTGGTATTGTTACCAGTGCCAGCCGTGAGCAGGAGAATTGTGTTATTTCCGATCTTGAGCATTTTACCGAAGAAGAAATAGGTATGTTCTCTATAGTAATCATTGGCAACAGCCACACCTATGTAAAGGATGGCTATATGATAACTCCAAGAGGGTACAAGGTATGATTTTCATAGCTGCGGGGACCCAGGACGGACGGGAACTGGCTGGCTTCATTTTGGAGCATGGCTATGAGGTTACAGCTTCTGTTGTCAGCGAGTATGGTGAGGAGCTTTTGAACCGCTATAAGGGAATAAAGGTTAATAACAAGGCCATGGATGAGGCTGGATTTGTGGAGTATTTTCGCCAGAATGAGGTTGAGTGCTTTGTGGATGCCAGCCATCCCTATGCAGCCAATATTTCTAACAATGCCATGAGGGCCTGTGAAAAGTGTGATGTGCCGTATATCAGATATGAGCGGGCATCAAGTCAGCTGGATTATGACAAGGCATATTATGTGGAAAGCGTTGAGGAAGCAGCAGAGAAGGCAGGAGAATTGGGCAGGCACGTATTTCTCACCACTGGCAGCAGAAGTCTTCCCGTCTTTGCAGGGGCGGCTGCATTAAGAGAATGTGATGTGGTATGCCGTATATTGCCGGAAGCGGAAGTAGTACGGGAGGCCAGGGAACTGGGCTTTTCACCGAATCATATAATAGCCATGCAGGGCCCCTTTTCCAAGGAGCTGAACAAGGAGCTGTTCATCAAGTACAACGCTGATGTGGTTGTCACCAAAAACAGTGGTTCTCTTGGTGGTGCAGATACAAAGTTTGCAGCAGTAAAGGAGCTGAATCTGCCTCTGGTAATAATTGACCGTCCAAAGGTAGAATACACTAATGTGTCCGATAGCTTCGAGGTCGTGCTGGAGTTTATTAAGGCACATACGGAGATATAAACTATATATTTCATATTATTTGCTGGAATTGGGTGATACTGGTTCCAGCATTTTTATTGTAAACTCCCACCCTCCACCGAAAATGCAGAACATATGGTTTTTATGGTGGTCATATTTTTGTTCAGGTGAATATTCCCAAGTTTAATCTGTAATGATAGTATACAGATAATAAATATTCATTATTTTTATAACACATTCAGTAAATTGAGGATGTCGTTTGGGAAGCGAGCAAAACTCAGACCAATGTGCCTTATCCAAAGTTATAGAGTTATTTTAAAAATGGTGGGAAAAAGGATAGCCTATGAAAAAACAAGACTTTACCATAAGTACAGTGCTATGCGAGGTCTGTGGAAATGAATTTTTTATACCACGAAAATCAGCCCAACGCAGACCTAATGGCCATAATAAAACAGTTTATTGTTTCAAGTGTAAGCGGAAGACAATACATATAGAAAAGGTGCAGAAGTATTTTTAGGATATGATAAAGGCTGGTATAAAGCATACTAAAAAAATAAAGGTATATCAGCTTAAGAAGATTTTGTAGGGATTTGGTTATAAAATTATATTCTCATAAAGGGGGAATTGTGAGATAAATACAGAAATATCTTAGAGAAAAAGATTTAATACAGTGTGTTATTAATAACTATAGGGCGAGGTGTAATTATGGTTGCATTTGTTGACGAATTTGTAGGACAGTATCCGGTATCCAAAACCTTAAGATTTGAGGCAAGGCCAGTTCCTGAAACCAAGAAATGGCTAGAAAGTGACCAATGTAGTGTTTTATTTAATGACCAAAAGCGTAATGAGTACTATGGTGTGCTTAAAGAACTTTTAGATGATTATTACAGGGCCTATATTGAAGATACACTTGCGGCATTTACTTTGGATAAAGCATTGCTTGAAAATGCCTACGGCTTATATTGCAATCGTGATAATAATGCTTTTAGTTCATGCTGTGAAAAATTGAGGAAGGATTTGGTAAAGGCTTTCGCAAACTTAAAGGACTATTTGTTAGGCTCTGATCAGTTAAAGGACTTAGTTAAGCTGAAAGCTAAAGTGGCTGATTCTGCCGGGAAAAGTAAAAAGAAAATTGAAGTTGATAGCAGATTGTTGGCATGGTTGAAAAATAATGCAAAATATTCTGCTGAAGACAGAGTTAAATATTGCGAGGCAATTGAAGCCTTTGAAGGATTTGTAACATATCTAACAAATTATAAACAGGCTCGAGAGAATATGTTCAGCTCTGAGGATAAGTCCACCGCCATAGCCTTTCGGGTGATAGATCAAAATATGGTAACATATTTTGGCAATATAAGAATATATGAGAAAATTAAAGCCAAGTATCCTGAGTTATATTCTGCCCTTAAAGGCTTTGAAAAGTTTTTCTATCCAGCGGGCTATTCAGAAATATTGAGTCAAAACAAAATTGATGAATATAACTATAAATGTATCGGCAGACCAGTGGAAGATGCTGATTATAAGGGTGTTAATTCAATAATAAATGAATATCGTCAGAAAAAAGGAATTAAGTCCCGTGAACTGCCAGTTATGTCAATGCTGTATAAACAGATACTGAGTGATAGGGATAATGATTTTATGTCCGAGGTAATCACTAGTAACGAAGAAGCTATAGAATGTGCCAAGGCTGGATATAAAAAATCATATATTCTATTTAATGAGTTATTGCAGCTGTTCAATAACAGCTTTATTGAAGAAAACTATGAATATATTTATATTAAAACGCAACCATTAACTGAATTATCTCAATCCCTGTTTGGAGATTGGAGCGTATTAAGAAATGCTCTGGACAACGCAAAATATGACAAGGAAATAATTAACTTGGCTGAATTGGTGCGGTATTTTTCTGAGTATTGTCAGATATTGGATGCTGATGATGCGGTGAAAATCAAGAATAAATTTATCTTGGAGGATTATTTTGTTCAAGATACTTTGGAGGCGGCACTGCCGGATTTAGATAAAATAACCCAATATAAAACATATTTAGACAATATGCTTCAGGTGATTCGTAAGTATAGATTGTTTTCCATGTATAACGGTAGGAAAAAGCTGGACGTTCCTGAGAAGGGGATGGATTTCAGTAATGAATTTAATGACATTTATGACAAGCTGAGCGAGTTTAGTATTCTTTATGATAGGATAAGAAATTTTGCTACCAAGAGGCCTTATTCTGACGAAAAGATGAAGTTATCCTTTAACATGCCTACAATGCTGGCGGGATGGGATTATAATAATGAAACAGCTAACGGATGTTTCTTGTTTATAAAAGATGGAAAATATTACTTGGGGGTAGCAGACAGTAAATCTAAGAACATATTTGATTTAAAAAAGAATCCGCATCTTTGGGATAAATATTCTTTTGAAAATGCTTTTTATAAAATAAAGTATAAACAGATTTCAGGGGCAGCTAAAATGTTACCAAAAACTTTTCTTCCTAGTAAAGGGAAACCTCTATCAGAAGAAAAAAAGAAAAAATATGGTCATCTGGTGACAGATAGAATAATTGAAATTCGTGACAATGGATTGTACATGAAATCTGCTGGCGATCGTAAAGCTGTTATCGAATGGATAGATTTTATGAAATCAGCAATTGCTATTCACCCTGAATGGAATGAATATTTCAAGTTTCATTTTAAAAATACAGAGGAATACGCCAGTGCAAATGAGTTTTATGAGGATATGGATAAGCAGACTTATTCACTGGAAAAAGTAAAGATACCTGCTGCCTATGTTGATGAACTTGTGTCACAGCATAAGCTATATTTGTTCCAGCTTTATACAAAAGATTTTTCTGATAAGAAAAAGAAAAAAGGAACGGATAATCTCCATACTATGTATTGGAATGGTGTATTCAGCGATGAGAATTTAAAGGCAATAGCAGAGGGAACAAAACCAATTATCAAACTTAATGGTGAGGCTGAAATGTTTATGCGTAATCCATCTATACCACGAAAGATTACTCATGAACGTAACAAACCTATAGCCAATAAGAATCCGTTGAATAACAAGAAGGAAAGTCTGTTCAGTTATGATTTGATAAAAGACAAGCGTTATACAGAAAGAAAATTCTATTTCCATTGTCCGATTACTTTGAATTTTCGGGCTGCTAAACCTACAAAGTACAACGAAAAGATCAATCGCTTTGTGGAGAATAATCCTGATGTGTGCATTATAGGTATCGACCGTGGTGAGAGACACTTGCTTTATTACACTGTTATCAACCAGACAGGGGATATTTTAGAACAGGGTTCGCTTAATAAGATTTCTAGCAGTTACACAAATAATAAGGGAGAAAAGGTCAATAAGGAAACGGATTACCATGCTTTGCTGGACCGAAAGGAAAAAGGGAAGCATGCAGCCCAGCAGGCGTGGGAAACTATAGAGAACATCAAGGAATTAAAAGCAGGGTATTTGTCTCAAGTGGTATATAAGTTGACTCGGTTAATGTTGAAGTATAATGCTGTTATTGTCCTTGAAAACCTTAATGTTGGTTTTAAGCGTGGCAGAACAAAGGTGGAAAAGCAGGTTTATCAGAAATTTGAAAAGGCCATGATAGACAAGCTTAACTATCTTGTGTTTAAGGAGCGTGGCTATGAAATGAATGGCTCTTACGCAAAGGGATTACAGCTGACGGATAAGTTTGAAAGCTTTGAAAAGATTGATATTGATAAACAGACCGGCTGCATATATTATGTAATACAATCGTATACTTCACATATTGATCCAAAAACAGGCTTTGTGAATCTCCTTAATAGTAAGCTGAAATATGAAAGCGTTTCTAAGGCACAGGAAACAATACGAAAATTTGACCGTATTTCATATAACGCCAAGGCAGATTATTTTGAATTTTCCTTTGATTACGGTAAATTTGGTATTGATATGTTCAGAAATGAATGGGTAGTATGTACCTGTGGAGATTGGCGCTGGGAGTATTCAGCAAAGGACAGGGAGACAAAGGCATATTGTGTTACTGACCGCTTGAAAGAATTATTTAAATCTCATGGAATTGATTATGTTGGCGGGGAGAATATTGTCTCTAAAATTGCTGATGTGGCCGATAAACGATTTTTGAGTACATTATTGTTCTATTTGCGGTTGGTATTTAAAATGAGATATACCGTCAGCGGAACAGACAATGAAAACGACTTTATTTTATCCCCTGTGGAATACGCTCCAGGTAAATTCTTTGATTCACGGGAGGCTGCTGCCACTGAGCCAATGAATGCTGATGCCAACGGTGCATACCATATTGCTTTAAAGGGCCTCATGACCATAAGGGGAATTGAGAATGGTAAATTGCATAAGTTCGGCAAAGGTGGAGAAAAGGCAGCATGGTTTAAATTTATGCAAAATCAGGAATATAAAAATAATGGATGATTATATATTGATTTGATGAGAAAAGCTATTCTACGCGTAAGGATGTCTTACAGGGAATAAGTGTTGTATCGGAAAAGTATGGTCTTATGGGGAAGATAGACGTATTTGATGTGACTAAGGGGGTGTTAACTGAGCGGAAGAAGCGTATTGTAAACATTTATGATGGATATGTTTTTCAACTTTATGCCCAATATTTTGCATTGATGGAAATGGGATATATCGTGTCTGGAATTCGTTTTCATTCCCTGGATGACAACAAGAATTATGATATTCAACTTCCGAGTGAAGACCATATGATGCGTGTTAAATTTGAAAGCACAGTTAAAGCAATAAGAGATTTTTCTTTGGATGTAAACAGAAATGGGGCTTATATATTGAAGTGGGAGAATAATGGAAAATATATTGGTTTTCTAATGCAGCCAATTCTGCAAAAGAAAGTGGAAATATTTATGTATGTTCAAAGCTATTACAGGGCGTTCATGAAGGGAAAGAATGCCGATGAATTTCCTGTTTTTTTAATCAGGTGATATAATGGTTATAATCAGCTATGATATAAAAGATGATAAATTGCGTACTAAGTTTAACAAGTATATCAGAAAATTTGGAGGGCAGCTGCAGTATTCTGTTTATGAAATAAGCAATAGTGATACTGTTTTAGATAATATCATTCTGGAAATTAAGAGTAATTTTGAAAAGAAATTTTCAGAGGAAGATAGTATTATGATAATGAAGCTTTCCAAGTACTGTGATATAACGCGGTTTGGATATGCCAAGCATGATACAGATGAATTGATTATAGTTTGAGGTTGCAAACCTCCGTCTTTATGGCTAATTGAAGGATAAAAATGAGGCTCTGGGCTAATAAGTTAAGATTTAAATTAATTATTGCAAATAAAAAATATGTGGGTTCAAAAAATACTTTAAAAGATTGGTGAAATGGGGTCTAGAACCTCATATAAATTTCTACTGTTGTAGATACATACCAGGTCTTTTGCTTATCATCATGTCTAGAACCTCATATAAATTTCTACTGTTGTAGATCTCGTACCCAAGGAGTTTTCTTTGGTACGTCTAGAACCTCATATAAATTTCTACTGTTGTAGATTAATACTCAATAAGCTCCTCCTTAATGTCTAGAACCTCATATAAATTTCTACTGTTGTAGATTAATGGTGATGTTGAAGGGCTGAGAAACGTCTAGAACCTCATATAAATTTCTACTGTTGTAGATCAGGGGCAGAACGCACAGGCTCAGGCAGTCTAGAACCTCATATAAATTTCTACTGTTGTAGATAGTAAAAAATGAACAATCCTTGATAAGTCTAGAACCTCATATAAATTTCTACTGTTGTAGATAAGCCGGTTGTTTACGAAATCCTGCAGTCTAGAACCTTATATAAATTTCTACTGTTGTAGATGACGAGTAAAAGCCCCTTGAATACGATGTCTAGAACCTCATATAAATTTCTACTGTTGTAGATTATGAATGACGAAACGGAGACTATGAAGGTCTAGAACCTCATATAAATTTCTACTGTTGTAGATGTGGTCGGCTATGACGCGGAAGGGCAAGTCTAGAACCTCATATAAATTTCTACTGTTGTAGATCTTTCTATCATGAAAAGGCAGCTACGGAGTCTAGAACCTCATATAAATTTCTACTGTTGTAGATGAGCGATAATAATAGCCGTGGAGGGGAAGTCTAGAACCTCATATAAATTTCTACTGTTGTAGATTCAGAAACATAATTGAACACCTCAGTGTCTAGAACCTCATATAAATTTCTACTGTTGTAGATAGGCGGTCACAAACTGCATCTTCAATGTCTAGAACCTCATATAAATTTCTACTGTTGTAGATAATATCCAACATGGAACTAACACACATTTTTTATTCTCAAATAAATTTTTACTATTGTGGATGGAGCATATATGAACATTCAAGAAAGGCTGTTTTCTTTACAGGATTTGAAATACCGTGATTTTCATGCCAAGCTGGTGCCGGGGATTGATAAGGATAGAATCATCGGCGTGCGGGTGCCGTCCCTTAGAAAGCTGGCTAAGGAAATCCCTTTTGAGGAAGCCCAGGCTTTTATGGGGGATTTGCCTCATAAATATATTGAAGAAAATAATCTGCATGGGTTTCTCATTTCCAATATGAAGGATTTTGATGCAGTAATTCGGGAGTTGGAAGCATTTTTGCCCTATGTGGATAATTGGGCGACTTGTGACCTTATATCTCCAAAGATTTTCAAAAAGAACTTGCATGAACTGCTTCCTTATATTGATAAGTGGCTCAATAGTCAGGCAACCTATACTATTCGCTTTGGTATTGAAATGCTTATGAGCTTCTATCTGGATGACGCATTTGAACCAGATTATCTAGCTAAAGTGTCGAAAATTCATTCCGAGGAATACTATGTGCGCATGATGGTGGCATGGTATTTTGCTACAGCACTGGCCAAACAGTATAAAGCCACTATTGGCTATATTGAGGAGCATAGGCTGGAGGACTGGACACACCGCAAAACAATTCAAAAGGCAGTGGAAAGCCGACGCTTGACTGCAGGGCAGAAGGAATATCTAAAATCCTTTTCAAAATCAAAAAAATAATGCTCCCAAGAATTTAGACCGGCACTTTATTTTTTAAGAGTACATGATATAGTAATCAATAACGAATGGAGGTTACTAACATGCCGAAAAGAAAATACATTGCTGAATTCAATAGTAGGAATATTATCGCTATTTTGCAAGGCAATTACGATATATATCAGCTAATGGTGCATTGATACAGTGGGCAAAAAACAGTCTTGCTAATCTCTGTTGTCTGTGCTAAAGTGATACTAGTAGCATAAGTGGCTGTGTAGGAGCCGTGCTGTTTCAGCAGCAAAGAATCGACGTTGAAAAAGGAAAGCATTTTCCTTTCCTTTAGGGAGCGTCGTTTTTTATTGCTCAAAAAGAGTATGGAGGTATGATTATGAACAGATATCAAAAAATATTGGCTTTGACTTTGATGGGGGCGGGAGTATTTGTGTGCTCCAATGCCTTGCCGGTGCAGGCAGATGCAGTTCAGACCGAACAGTTTGAGTCAGTAGTTACCGTTCAAGGATTGCAAAGGGTTACGGCTGTAGCCCGGGTGGATGGCAGTGGCGAGCAGGTGTCCGAAGCTGTACTGGAATATTCGAAGGCACTTTCGCCATCGGCGGTCAGTGTCTCAGATTTTACAGCAGTGGGCAAGGAAATTACCAATGTTTATGTAAATGATAAGCCAGAGCTTACAGGTATCCGTCAGCCGGGACGTTACGTTATTTTGCAGTTTGCTCGGCAGAAAAGTGTGTATGATGGGGATTTGAAGCAGAAGCCGGGACACAGGGAAAGACCAGCAGATGACAGGGATGGAAAGGGCACGGATGCACCCCGACAATCTGACAGGAAGTTGCCTGATTTATCCCTGCAGGTGCAGCAGGTGAATACCCTTACTGCCATGGATGGCACGAGATATGAACCCACACCACTGGTGACGGCTGTGGAGCTTAAAGAGCCGGATATTGAGCACTTTAAGCAATACGAGTACACTGATGAGCAGATAGGTGCAGTGATTCCGTACAATCTTTACCTGCCGGAAAATTACAGTTCGGACAAAAAATATCCCCTGCTGTTCTTTGTGCCTGATGCCAGTGCCAATATAAATGCTGTTACCACCCCCCTGTTTCAGGGCAACGGGGCTGTGGTATGGACCTCCGGTATAGAACAGGCAAAACATGAATGTATTGTTCTGGCACCACAGTATACCAAGGATTTGGTGGAAAAGCTGGGTATGATGACCACGGATGAAAATGTCTGGACACCGGGGTTGACACTCGTGACGGACTTGCTGATGGATGTGATTAACCGATACAGTGTGGACAAAAACCGTATTTATGGTACAGGGCAGTCCCAGGGCGGTATGGCAAATATTGCTATTAGTGACAAATATCCCGATCTGTTCGCCGCCCAGTGGCTGGTGGCTTGCCAGTGGAACACAGAGGAAATGGCAGTGTTGAAGGATAAGAATTTGTGGATAACAGTCTGTGAAGGTGATACCAAGGCATTCCCCGGTATGAATGAGGCTACAGCCCTTTGGGAATCAATGGGCAGCAGGGTCATGCGAAACAGTGATTTTTGGGACAGCCATGCTGATATTGAAGAAATAAATGCAAAGGTAAGAGATATGGCGGCATTTGGCTATCCGATAAACTATACGGTATTTGCCGCTGGAAACCATATGTATACATGGTCCTTTGCTTATAATATTGAAGCCATCAGGGATTGGCTGTTCCGGCAAACCAAGAATTGACACCTTAATCCAAGGAGATAATATATTTTATTTTAACTTTCAAATTTAAAAAAGCCTCTCCCGTGACAGGAGAGGCTTTTGTACGGTCAGTGTCAGATTAATTTTATATATTAGTCTTTGATTTCCCAAGCCTTGGCGTAGAGGTCCTCAGCAAACTTTTCCATATCGGTAGGCATCCAGACCTTCTTTTCCTTGTTGTACTTGCATTTTACGGTGATATCTGCAGTGCCGGACTTTGGCGTATTTTGTAAGCGATTTATAAAAATATCTGTCAAAGCCTCCTGGAGAGCTGCCTTGGAGCCAACAGCACCCTGGAGCTTTTTGTTTTCCTCAGCAGTTGGTTCAGCCACCAGTACATTGCTGTCATACTTTTCGAAGGTAATCTTTACATCAGCCTCGTCGTCCTTCTCAGAAACTATGGTGGAGGACTTCACTTCGATTTGAGCCAGCTTTGCAATCATTTCTTTGCCGATTTTTCTGGCCTGCTCCTTGGTGAGTAAATCACCGGAGCTGCGCTGGAAGGAAGGTACAAAGGCATCAAGAAAGTCATCTTCCACATCAATGGAATCGTCATACTTGCTCAAAACCTTTGAGTCAAGCTGCAGCATGGCTGTGGCCAGATTCTTGATACCCACATCGGCTTTTTCGCGGGTCAGGGAGCATGCAGTACAAATCATACATACTACTACGAATAATGATACCAGTAATAAGTTCTTTTTCATAAAAATCTCCTTTTAAAAAAATTGCTATATGGTTGCTACCTATACAACCTGATATATTATAGCACGATGCTTAGTAATATTCTGCTGGAGATAAGTCCCAATGTAAATTCTTTTTCATTAATTGGCGGACCTGGGCTGTCGGCTTTTGTAATATGTGGCTTATATGTTATAATTTAGGCAGTTGCAATAATAACCGAAAAGAATGTTTATGCTGTTTAATGGAGGTTTTGGAATGGATTTTATAAAAAAACCTATGGAAATAGAAAATAAGAGTATGGAAATAATTGCACCTCATCTGAAGGGTCTTAATTTAAATGAGGAGGAGACCAAGGTTTACTCTCGCATGATTCACGCAGCAGGTGATGTGGAGTATGCCCCTATTATCAGAATTCATCCAGATGCTATTGCAGCAGGCAAGGAAGCAATAAAAAGGGGATGCAATATTTATACTGATGTGGAAATGGTGCGTACTGGTATCAACAAGCGCAAGCTGGCTACTTTTGGCGGTGAGGTGTTCTGTCGCGTGGCGGATCCTGAGATTGCCAAGGAGGCCAAGGAGAAGGGGATTACCCGTTCCATGGCGGCAATGCAGAGCTTTGGCAAGGCTTTGGACGGGGCAATTATTGCCGTGGGCAATGCTCCTACGGCCCTTTTTGAGGTACTGCGCATGGTGGAGGAAGAAAAACTGCGTCCTGCCCTGATTGTTGGTATTCCTGTTGGCTTTGTGGGTGCAGCGGATTCCAAGGAGGCTCTTGCCAAGAATACTTTGGTGCCTTATGTGACTGTGGAGGGTACCAAGGGTGGCAGTCCAATAGCAGCATCTGTTATTAATGCTATTATGTATATTATTGATAATGAACGCGTGTGATAAATTTTAAGGGGCGTTATAAATGGAATGCCTTATTCCAAGAGTTGTAATTGCAGCTACCAAGAGCGGCTCCGGCAAGACGACCATTGTCACCGGCCTTTTGGCGGCTTTAAAACAAAAGGGCGTTAAGGTTCAGCCCTACAAGGTTGGGCCTGACTATATAGATCCGGGATATCATAGGCTGGCCAGTGGTCAGCCTTCCCACAACCTTGATTCCTGGCTGATGTCCATGGATACAATGGTAGAGGTTTTCGCCAATTCTGCCTCCAAGGCTGAGCTGGCAGTAATAGAGGGCGTTATGGGCCTTTATGATGGTGGCAGGAAGGGTATCAGCTCCACGGCAGAAATCGCTAAAAGCCTTGCTGCCCCGGTTGTGCTGGTGCTGGATTGTAAATCCATGGGAGCTTCGGCGGCAGCTTTGGCCTTGGGCTTTAAGCTGTATGACAAGGATGTCAAGCTGGCGGGGGTTATTCTTAATCGTCTTGGCTCCGATAACCATGAAAAAATAATACGTGATGCTTTGGAGGAGCTGGATATTCCTGTGCTTGGCGCAGTTCGCCGCAATGATAGCCTCGTTATGCCGGAGCGTCATTTGGGGCTTCTGCCTGTGGAGGAAAATCAGGAGCGGGAGATTATTAATCGCATGGGGGAGGCCATGGCCTCACAAATTGATGTGGATGAGATTATCCGCATTGGCAAAAATGCCGGCGTCATGGAGGTTAAGTACAAGGAACTCAATGATAATGGCAAAACTAAGGTGCGTATTGGTATTGCCAGAGATGAGGCATTTTCCTTTTATTATCCTGAAAGCATTCGCGTTTTGGAGGCAAAGGGAGCGGAAATCGTCGAATTCAGTCCACTTAGTGATGATGAGCTGCCCCAGGTGGATGGGCTGATTTTTGGCGGTGGTTTTCCGGAAATGTTTGCGGATAAACTCAGTGCCAACAGAGCTTTGATAGAAGCTATAAAAAGTGCCGCCCATGATGGTATGCCAATATACGCCGAGTGCGGCGGGTTTATGTTTTTGAGCAGGGCCATGGAGGACTTTGAAGGCAGGGTATTCCCAATGTGTGATATCCTCCCGTGCCGTGTGAAGATGAACAGCCGGCTTCAGATGGTGGGCTATGTTTCTGCAGAACTGCAGTCGGATGGAATTTTGGGTAAAAAGGGTGACGTGATAAAAGGACACGAATTTCATTTTTCCACAGAGGATGCAGAGAATGGAAGCTCAGAGGCTGAGCGTGCCTTTAAGTTTACCCGCTCCAGAAATGGCTCCGAATATTTGGGGGGCTACAGCAAAGGAAATGTGCTGGGTTCTTATCTGCATTTGCATTTTGCAGGCTATCCTCAGGCAGCGGACAGCTTTATTGAAAAATGCGTTGAGTATAGAAGGAAGAAATAAGGTATAAATATGGGTAAAATTATTTTAGTTACCGGCGGTGCCAGAAGTGGTAAAAGCTCCTTTGCAGAGCGTTATGTGGCAAAGTATGGAAAAAAGGTTGGCTATATTGCCACCTCAAAAATATGCGACGAGGAAATGGAATATCGGGTTAGGCTGCATCGTGAGCGCCGTCCTGCTGACTGGGAAACCTTTGAGTCACCATACAGCGCCCATGAGGTTATCCGTGAGCAGGGCAAGTCCTACGATATGTTTTTATTTGACTGCATGACCATATATGTAAGCAATATCTTAAGTACCGTTAAGGATATAGATGATTTTGATGGCAATTATAAAATCGTTACCAAAAGACTGAAGCAATTGATAACAGCCATTTTGGAATCTGATGCCACAGTGGTTATGGTTACAAATGAGGTGGGGTCTGGTATTGTTCCTAATAGTCGTTTGGCCAGGGAGTACAGGGATTTGGCCGGTCTAGCCAATCAGATGCTGGCAGAGGCGGCAGAAAAGGTCTTTTTGGTGGTGTCCGGGATTCCGGTGGATATAAAGAAGATTGCTGAAAGTATATAATTTGTTTTTGGTATAAGGGGATAGTAATGGCAAAGAAAATTATGTGCATGGGAACCTCGTCCCATGTGGGAAAAAGTATACTGACTACGGCACTTTGCCGTATTTTTTATAGACGGGGCAAGCGGGTGGTTCCTTTCAAAGCCCAGAATATGGCCCTAAATTCTTACGTTACCAGAGATGGTGACGAAATGGGTCGTGCCCAGGTGGCCCAGGCTGAGGCTGCCGGTATGGAGCCTATGGTTGATATGAATCCTGTACTCTTAAAGCCAACGGGCAATTCCTGCTCCCAGGTGGTTATTATGGGTAAGCCGGTGGGCAATATGTCCGCCAAGGAATATCATCAGGGATATTCCTTGAAGGCCTTTGAGGCAGTAAAGGAGGCTTTGGGGCGTCTTGACAGGGATTATGACACTATTGTTATTGAGGGAGCAGGCAGTCCTGCTGAGGTCAATCTGAAGGCAAATGATATTGTTAATATGCGGGTGGCAAAGTATTTGAATGCCCCTGTTCTTTTAATTGCGGATATTGACAGAGGCGGTGCGTTAGCTTCTTTGGTGGGAACCTTGGAGCTATTGGATGAGGATGAAAGGGAGCTGGTAAAGGGGCTTGTTATTAATAAGTTCCGTGGTGATGTAAGTCTTCTCACTCCGGCACTGGATTTCTTGGAGAAAAAGACGGGCAAGCCAGTTTTGGGAGTAGTGCCTCATATTGAAAAGATGGGAATTGATGATGAGGATTCAGTTTCCCTTCAGGATAAGCAGGCTGTGCCTACTGATGGGGATATTAAGATTGCCGTCATTCAGACACCAAAAATCTCCAATTTTACAGATTTTGATGCTCTTTCCAATGAAGGTGATGTTTCATTATACTATGTTCAGGACGCCGCAGATTTTGGTACCCCTGATGTTGTAATGCTTCCGGGAAGCAAGAACACTACTGAGGATATGCTGTATTTGGAAAAATCCGGGATTGGTCAGCTGGTAAAAAAGCATGCTGAGGCGGGTAAGGCTGTTATTGGTATTTGCGGTGGTTATCAGATGCTAGGTGAAAGGATTATGGACCCACATCATACTGAGTCAGATAATGACGAGGTAAATGGTCTGGGTCTTCTGGGAATGACCACCCTTTTTGCCGAAAAGAAGCTCACCTCCCAGGTGAAGGCAGATTGTAATAATCTTAGCTTTATGGGGCAAAGCATCAGTGCCGGCAATCTGGCAGGCTATGAAATTCACATGGGGCAGACGGATTTTACAAGGGAATCCGACAGCCATCCATTTGTGATAAGGGAACGGAGCCGTACGGAGTGCAATAACATTGAGGGCACAGCATGTGACAAGGGCAATGTTTTTGGCACCTACATACATGGTGTTTTTGATAATGACGAATTTAGACGAAGTGTTTTGAATGCTGTGCGTATAACCAAGGGGCTGGCTCCATTGGAAAATACCAGAAATGTCATGGCTGAAAAGCAGCAAAGCTATGAACGGCTGGCAGATATAGTGGAGCAGCATTTGGACATGGATAAACTGATGGAAATAATGGGTGAGAATAATCAATGATAACGGCTATATTGGCATTCTTTATTGATGCGGTTATGGGGGATCCCAGAAGCAAGCTGCATCCTGTGGTGCTTATTGGCAACCTTATAGCGGGAATCGAGGGAATGCTCTACGGTAAAGAAGATAGTGACAGAAAGAAGCTGGTGCTTGGAGGAATCCTGGTTGTTTTGGTTTTACTATTCACCTTTGCTGTAGTAAATGGTATAATGAATTTAGTAAAAATGTTAGATAATATATACGTTGTAACCCTTATAGAGGCTTTCTTTCTTAGCTTTACAATTTCACCGAAAAGCTTGGCGGCAGCCGGCAAGGAGCTTTATGGCTATCTGGTTGCGGATGACTTGGACAACGCCAGATACAAGGTGGGCTGGATTGTAGGACGGGATACGGACGAGCTGACACCAGGGGAGGTATCCAGGGCTAC
>DFHJ01000102.1:0-4039 GCA_002372665.1 Anaerovibrio lipolyticus | reverse complement strand
GGTGTGCCGTTGGCCTTCCTTTACAGGGCAGTTAATACCATGGATTCCATGGTGGGCTACAAGAACGACAGGTATATCTATTTTGGTCGGGTGGCAGCCAGAGCGGATGATGTTTTAGGCTATATTCCCGCAAGAATAACGGGTCTATTATTTGTGGTGTCGGCATTTATATTGGGCTATGACGGTAAAAAAGCCTGGAAAATTCTCAGAAGGGATGCCTCCAAGCACCCCAGTCCTAATGGAGGATGGGCTGAAGCCACTGTAGCTGGCGCCCTTCATATACGTTTGGGGGGCTTCAATTCATACTTTGGCAAGGTTCATTTTCGGGAGTACATGGGTGACCCCATTGAAGAGATAGGATTTGACCATATTATGAAGACAATTCGTCTGATGTATACGGATACGATTTTGTTTTTGATAATATGTCATATAATTTTTGCGATTTGTAGTATGGGAGTGCTGTAAATGCAGGCATTTCTTATAGGGTTACAATTTTTGACCCGTATATGTGTTGTTAAGCAGACAGTTTGGACGGAAGAAGATTTTGGCAAGAGTGTTCGCTTTTTTCCTTTGATAGGAGCTGTTTTAGGCTGCATCTATAGTGTGGTTGCCATGATGTTGCTCTGGTTTTTGCCAAGCTTTGGGATTTTTATCCCACACCATTTGACTCACGTTCTGTTTGTGGCAATGCCGATTATTCTTACGGGCGGCATTCACTGCGATGGATTTATGGATACGGTGGATGGTATATTTTCCGGCAGGGACAGGGAGCGTATGTTGGAGATTATGAAGGACAGCTGCACTGGTGCCTTTGGTGTAGTGGCTTTCGTACTTTTAATGATGTTTCAATATGGAGCTGTTTCTGATGTACCAATGGAAGACTTGCCTGTGGCGCTTTTCGTAATGCCGATTATATCCAGAATGATGATGGTTTTTACCATAACTGTTTATCCGTATGCGAGAAAAGAAGGAATGGGAAAGGCTTTTAGTGAATATACTAATAAGAAAACCTTGGGGGTGGTTTTCTTATATGGACTGGCTTTGGTGCTGCCTTGGGGAGCAAACGCACTGATAGCAGTTTTGGTATCACTTTTGTTTACAATGTGTTTTTGCAATTATGTGACTAAAAAAATAGGGGGAGTCACAGGTGACGTTTATGGTGCAGTGTGCACCCTGTGCGAGTTGCTTGTTATGATTGCATTTACATGTAAAATACCTTTTTAAGAGGGGGAGATATATATGTTATTAGAAGTATTAGTACCTGGCTCCTGTGGCGAAATTGCACAGGGCTGGAGAGACGGGCAACCATTTTTGGTTACATGTCCGATAGGTCTATATTCTAGAGCATTAGTAACAGAAAGAACCTCTGCGAAGACTGGTTTGGGCAAGAAAGCTCGTGCAGCGCTGAAAAACACGGTGGGGTATATGGGATTTACGGAGTTTCCGCTTGGCTTGGCTTTGGAGTCACAGCTTCCTACCGGCAAGGGGATGGCAGCCAGCACGGCGGATATTGTAGCAGTTATACAGGCTGTGGCAACTGCAATTGATGATGAGCTGGAGCCAGAGGAAGTGGCAGAGCTGGCAGCTGGTATTGAGCCAACTGATGGTGTGTTCTATCCGGGTGTGGTTCAGATGGACTACATGACCGGCAAGCTAATTGAGAGCTATAAACCGGTGCCAAAGATGATAATAGCAATGTTTGATACCGGCGGTACAGTAAACACAGTTGAGCTTCATTCCGATTATTCAGAAAACCGTGGCAATGAAAATAGTTCGGCAGAGCTGTTGGAAGCCGTGGATTCTCTGAAAAAGGATTTTTCTCCGGAAAATATAGCCAGAGTGGCTACAATGAGTGCCCGTGCAAATCAGAGAATCTTGGAGAAACCACAGCTGGAGGAAATTATTGAATTTGCTCAAAGCCAAGGGGCTCTTGGAGTAAATGTGGCTCACAGCGGTACGATGCTGGGAATTCTTTTTAAGCCTGATGAGTCCATGCGTAAGGTTTTGGACATTGCCAAGGCTGTTGAGGCGAAGTTCCCACACATGGAATATTTCGAGACTGAACGTCTGATACCGGGTGGATGGATTATCAGACAGAGATAAATTTGTAAGGATGTTTTTTCAAGCATGAAGCCTTTTGAACATGGTGGTAATGTGTACAGCGCTGGAGTCCGCAAGCATGAGGTTGTGGATTTCAGCGCTAATATTAACCCACTGGGACTATCAAATAGTATAAAAAAATCAATAATAGACAATATGGAGAGCCTGGTTCACTACCCTGATCCTACAGGGACACTGCTGAAGCAGGCTATTTCTGTGCATTATGGTGTTGATGCGGATAGGGTGATTTTGGGGAACGGTGCTGTGGAATTAATGTATATTTATTTCCGTTGTCGCAGTCCCCAAAATGTTTTGATTCCTGTGCCTTCCTTCAGCGAATATGAAAGGGCGGCCATGGCGGCAAATTGCCATATTGAAAGACTCTATATGGCTAAGGAGCATGAATTCATCTTGGACAGGTCAGCTTTGATGGAGCATATGCCCAAGGTAGATGCCGTGGTATTGGGCAATCCCAACAACCCAACTGGCGAGCTGATACCCAGAGATGCTCTTGAAAAGATAATGGCAGCGGCAGCAAAGTCCGGGACAGATGTTTTGGTGGATGAATCCTTTTTGGACTTTTTGTCCAGTGATAAAGAATATACTGTGATGGACTTGGTAGGAAAATACACAAATCTTTTGGTACTACGTTCCATGACAAAGTTCTTTGCTATTCCGGGATTGCGCCTGGGATTTGGAGTGGCCAATAGTGAGCTTATGGGCAAAATGGAGTCAGGCAGGGACCCATGGAATGTCAATCTTCTGGCCCAGATGGCAGGAGTGGCAGCCTTAAAGGATAAAACCTACCAGATGGATTCCAGACAGATTATATGGGGATGTATTGATTATTTGTATAGGACTCTATCATCCATAGAGGGGCTGAGGGTATATAAACCTTCAGTAAACTTCATATTAGTAAGTGTTGAGCGAACTGGTATGACTAGCAGCGAATTTGTAAAGGCTATGGGTGACAGGGGAATTCTGGTAAGGGATTGTTGTAATTATCCGGGAATGGACGATTATCATGTTCGATTTGCTGTCAGACTGATGGAGGAAAACGAAAAGCTGGTAACGACAATCAGACAGGTATTGGCGGAAAGGTAAGAAGGTGACTGCATGACAAAACTTATATTGGTAAGACATGGTCAGACAGTATGGAATAAAATGGGAAAGTACCAGGGCCAGGCGGATATTGAACTTAGTGAAGTGGGCAGAAAACAGGCGGCCATGCTGGCGGATAATTTTCCTATAGAAAAAGTTGATGCTATATATTCAAGTCCTCTGGTTCGCGCCAAAGAAACGGCTGAGGCTATTGGTGCAGCATTTTCTCTACCAGTTGAAGCTTGTCCGGAATTCTGTGAAATCAGCTTTGGCAAATGGGAGGGGCTTACCTATGATGAGATTCATGCCCGGTGGCCAAAGGAGCATGATTTGTTATTTAACAGGCCTGATCTGTTGACCTGCCCAGAGGGGGAAGGCTTTTCCAATGTTCAGAAACGGGCAGCCGGCAAAATGGAAGCTCTGATTAAGGAAAATCCGGATAAGACATTGGTTATTGCTGCCCATGGCGGTGTAATAAGGACATTGCTTTGCCATGCTTTGGGGATGCCGTTAAAAAATATGTGGCGTATACGTCAGGATAATACGGCGGTGAACCTTGTATCAGCCTATAACGAAGGCCTAATAGTGGAGCTAATGAACTCCACAGTGCACCTTTCCAACAGCAATCTGGATATGAATGTAAATAATTGGGTAAAAAGAGTTGACAAGGTCGGTAAAAGATAGTAATATTATCGATGTTGTCGCCGCTAAACACTTTGAAAAGTGAAGCGAGCAACAAAAATAAAAATATCAAAAAGTGCTTGACATTAAAGCATCTTCGCGATATTATATAGAAGCTGACTCATGAAGCAAGAGCTTCTGAGAAGGTGGTGTTCTT
>DFHJ01000035.1 GCA_002372665.1 Anaerovibrio lipolyticus | reverse complement strand
CGAGCACGAGTGCCCTCAACATGTTCGAGAATCCAAGTAATCTTGGTACCAGAGAAGTAAGCATCAATGGTCAAGCCAGTCTTGTTCTTGAATTCCTCAGTCAGGCCCTTCTTCTTCAGATCCTCAGCGATGCTGGCGGTCTGACGGGACTGCCAAACAATTGCATTGTATACAGGACGGCCAGTGTTCTTGTCCCATACAACAGTGGTCTCACGCTGATTAGTGATACCAATGGCAGAAATGTCGTTAGCGGAAAGGCCACTCTCTTCCAGAGCTTCCTTCATAACGGTAGTCATTGTGCTCCAGATTTCATCAGCATCATGCTCAACCCAACCTGGCTGTGGGAAAATCTGAGTGAATTCCTTCTGGGAAACGCCTACAATCTTGGAGTTTTCATCAAAGATGATAGCTCTGTTACTAGTAGTACCTGCGTCTAACGCCATTACATACTTCTTTGCCATTTTTAAAATCCCCCTTATAAATATAAAACTATTGCTAGATCCAATGAGGCCTCTCTCAAACCTCACGAACCATATATGAAATGATCCAGACAGCAAGGGGATCCAAAAGAATCCCCTATTATTATCTCCCTAAATAATCACTGCCCAAATCTTTTCACCTAAGTTAGTGACTTACTGCTCGTAAGCCTTTGCCAGTACTTGGATTGGGTGAGTTGTCTTGGCATTTGTGCCATGCTTGATCTGCTCGCGACAAGTACCGCAATCGCAGACAACCTTATGAGCACCACTTGCATTAATCTTGTCAAACAGCTCTGAACCAATCTTCATGGAAGTCTCATAATTTTCCTTGTGGAAACCATAAGAACCGGACATACCGCAGCAACCTGCATCAGCACTGTCGATATTTACTCCAATCTCCTTTAAGAGATCAACAGCTGGCATGCCCATACCCTGCGCACGCAGATGACATGGTGCATGATAGATGAACTTCTTGTCGGAGGAAACGTGAACCTTCTTCAGCTCACCCTTCTCAGCAAGAATAGTAAGGAACTCAAATGCATCGTAAACGTTCTTTGCAGCCTGAGCCATTTCCTCCTGAGCAAAGAGCTCAGTATACTCGGCCTTCAGCATCAAGGAGCAGGAAGTGCAGCATGCAATTACTGGAATATTCTTTGCAGCATACTCATTGATAATTGCAACATTATTGTCTGCATGGCTTCTTGCCTCATCCAGATAGCCACCTACGACCAATGGGGAACCACAGCACTTGAAACGGTCATCCATCAATACCTTGTAGCCGTTAGCGTTCATAACCTTAACGAAAGCAACGCCAACCTCTGGATCGTTGGTATCTATAAAGCAACCAGGGAAGAACAATACTTCCTTGGTAAGACCCTCAGGCTGCTTAATTTCTTTGTACATCTCCCGGAAATACTTGGTAGCAAATCTTGGAGATTTGCGCTGAGGAGCAATACCCATGGCGCCCATCATACCCATAGCTTCACCAATGGACATGCCGATGTTTGCACAGGTTCTACCAAATGGAATACTCTTAAGCATATCAGCCATCTGGAAGTTATGGCTCAGCATCTGATCAGCCTGAGTATGCTTCTCAGGGTGAGCCTTGTAATACTTGGCACGCTCCAGCATGTTAAGAGTTGCAACAGATACACCATTAGGGCAAGTAATGTCGCAGTTCTTACAGTTGGAACATAACTTTAAAGAATCCTCATAATCGTTCTCATCAGAGAAGTGCATACGGTTATGAGCAGGACCTACGAGTTTTGGTCCTCTATAGTCTGGATTAGCCTTGGTAACCGGGCACACTGCAACACAGGATGTGCAGGCAATACAATTATCGGCTGAATCTCTTGCTCTTTCTTCTAACTCCATAATATAATACCCCTTTCAATCAAGCCTTGGCTGCCTTATAAGCAGAAGCTAAAGCCACACCATTGCCGGAATGCTCAAAGCAGAAATCATAGCCACTGAGGTTACGGCCTACAACATAAACGTTCTCAAGAACTACATTGCCGGACTCATCAACACCGCGGAGAGTTGCATCTACTCTTACGCCAGTCTTTGCGAAGGTCTGCTTCTTGTCGGAGAAGAGCTGCTTGTTAACCCAACGCTCCTCAAAGCAGTCGCACTCAACAGGAAGACCGAACACAACTTCCTTAGCCTCACCAAAATCACGCATGGTGATACCGCCGCTGTAGAAACCACCGGTAGCAACAATGAACTTGTCAGCATTGTAAGTCTGGAGGCGAACCTCGCCACCAGCCTTAATAGCTACAGCCTTGCTGCCTTCGATAACAGCTTCTTCAGCCTTGGCCTTCTCAATAACAGTGATACCCTTCTTCTTTAATGCACTCAGGAGTACATCACGGAGACGGAGACCATTTACAGAAGGTGGCATTGCAGTAGTCTCAACTACTGGACAACCCAACTCTGCAACAATTTTCTTATAAACTACATTGCCCTTCAGACCAAGAATCTGAGGAACAAGAATTACCTTGCCAGCGCCGGCGTTACCCTTAACCTGGGAAACGAAATCAGCATAACCAGCTTCAGTATCCATCCAAGCAGCAACGTCCTTGGTGGTTAAGTCACGAGCACCCTGATAATGAGGATCTACAGTAACAACAGTGTACTTCTTGTCATTACCAAGCTCCTTGGCAAGGTTCTCTGCAACCATGTCTACATAATAATCCTTCAAGCCCTTAATGCCAACGAGAACAATCTCGGAAGCCTCAAAGCACTTGGAGCCCTGCATGGACTCTGGAATCAGGCAGGATGGCTTTAAAGTACCCACACCAGTAACCAGCCACTGCTGCTCATTGAGGGAACCTACATAAGGGAAGCCCTCAGCTGCAACCACATCCTGGAAGAACTTTACGGACTCTTCCAAAGCCTGGATGCCAATCTTTTTATATGGATGCTCATCAGCAACTGCGCTAACAGCCTGAGCAGGGTTAGCTACAGCCTTGCCGGAGTCATCATAACCTAATACGTCGATAACGCCACTGTTAAGAGGGAAAGTACCCGCACCATAGGACAGCAGTGTTACCTTTTTGCCCTGGTCTGCGCTAACAAGAGCGGACATCAGGCCAGCAAAACCATTACCGATAACAACTACATCTGACTTGCTCATTAACGTCTACCCCCATTTACATTGAACAATACTTCATACATGCCTCTGGTCATTTCAGCCTCGCGGAGAGTCTTACCTGCCATTACAGGAGTAATACCCTTCCATCTAGCCTGCAGGAAGTTCTTCATATCGCTGAGGGAATCACCGCAACCCTCAAGCTTGTCCTTAAACAGCTTGTTTGCAATTGCAGCACTGCGGATTGCGCAGTAGTTACCCTGGCAAGTACCCATGCCAAGACGGGTTCTTCTTCTAACATCTGCTACACTATGGCTGGTAGGCTCCTGAGCAATACGCATAACCTCTGCCATAGTTACGTTCTCGCACTCGCAGAGAACTTCACGGGTTTCTGGGTTCTCCTTCAAGGTCTTAACAACCTCAGGGAACTTCTCAGTACCCAGACGGGTAGCAGCCAGATTTACGCCGTAGGATGGGAAGTACTGACGTGCAGCCTTCTTGTCAGCCTCGGAAACAGCTGGAACGAGATCCTCTTCTGCAGTACGGCACTTAGCAGTGTTGCCAAGCTTTGGAGCCAAAACATCGCAGAACTTCTCAGCCATGAGACGGTAGGTAGTAAACTTACCACCGCAAATGGTCATCATACCCTTCAGGCCATCTTCCTTCTCGTGGTCGAGAGTTACAAAGCCACGGGAAGCATTACGGCCACCGTCAGCTCCCTTAGGAACATACAGAGGACGGGAACCAGCGAATACACGGAGGATACGGTAGTCACGCAGATGCTCGAATACGCCCTCACCGGTCTTCATGAGCTCCTCAACCTCCTCCCAGGAAGTGGAAGTATCTTCAGGATCCGGAATAGTAATAGAAGAAGTACCAAGAATGGTAATGGAACCATGTGGTACGAAAATATCACCATTGGATGGCTTACGCAAACGGTTTACAACGCGGTTGGAAATTCTCTGGTTGAATGCAATCAGAGTACCCTTGGAAGGACTTACGGAGCAGTCCAGACCAGCCATCTGTGCAACCTTACCAGCCCAAGGACCAGCAGCGTTTACCAGAATCTCGCACTCAATATCATATTCTTCTTTGGTTACATTGTCGCGAACGGTAATGCTCTTAACAGCACCGCTCTCAATATTAATTTTTATAAGTTCAGTATAAGTCTTGTAACGGCCACCATAACGTACAGCAGACTGTACATTCTGCCAGGACATACGGAAACCATCGATGGCACCATCTGGAACCTCAAAAGCGCGAACCAGCTTGCGAGAAAGATTTGGCTCTAAGCTCCAAGCCTCTTCCTTGCTCAGCTCACGGGTCTTGATACCACTTTCAGCACAACCCTTTACCCAAGGATCTACGAAATCCGGATCATCACCCTCCACCTGTACAAACATACCGGAAATAGCCTCTACGCAAGACTTACCGATACGACGCAGAATGGTGTTTTCCTCGATACACTCTTTTGCAGCTTCCTGGTCTCTTACTGCATAGCGGGCACCACTGTGCAGAAGGCCATGATAGCGGGAGCTGGCACCATTAACCATATCAAGCTTCTCAATCAGCAGGGCATCAATGCCACGCATAGAGAGGTCACGCAGGATACCAACGCCTGTAGCTCCGCCGCCTACAACGACAACCGTAGCTTTGTCCTTTACCATAACAATCCCCCATTTTCATTAATACACATATAAGATTCGGGCACCCCCGAACCATTGAATTTTTGTACAATTGCACATCGATTCAAGTGTAATAGTCACAAAATTTCAATTACCTCGTACAGTTTATACCATAGTCCTTGATTTTGTCAATAAAAAAAGGACATTATAAGATAGCAATGAATAATAGTTGCAACGAAAGGAAAGTATTTGTCAGACCAAATTCCCTTAAAAAAATAGTAATGATTAGCCTTAGTTTTAATAAGCCTTGCTTATGCTAAATAGTTTTTTAAATAAAATACATAAGGTTGTCCGGCTCTTTTTGTTTTTCTACATTATTTAGAATATCTTCCAAAGTAATTTCTTCCAAGCAGGATTTTACAGCATCATCAAGCCGTGAGAAAACTATTTCCTGCATGGCCTTGTCCAATAAAGGTTGT
Organism: Anaerovibrio lipolyticus; assembly: GCA_002372665.1. Lineage (GTDB taxonomy): Bacteria > Bacillota > Negativicutes > Selenomonadales > Selenomonadaceae > Anaerovibrio > Anaerovibrio lipolyticus_C. The sequence goes on along the minus strand of DFHJ01000035.1, from coordinate 4,990 downwards.
TTTTCTTCTACTGTAGAGTCTGTTTTTTCAACCATGGCGATTTCAATAGCAGTCAACACATCATAAGCAGTTATACTATTTGGCTCCCGATTTAGAAAATATCCTCCCTGGGAACCCTTAATTGATATAACAAGTCCCGCTCGCTTCAACAAGGAAAAAACCTGCTCAAGATATATTTTTGAAATGCCCATGGTTTCCGAAATATGCAGCACAGTAATTGCCATTCCGTTTTTATAATTGGCCGCCAAATATGACATAGCAGCAAGACCATAACGACCCTTTGCAGAAATACGCATATAATCATCATCCTTCCTATAATAATATGCAAATTTACGTAATTTACTCCTCCGTAAAACTCATATTAATTATATATGTTTTCCATATTTTTTCAAATACCTATTGCTTTAGTGGGTATAATAAAGTATAATTCATAACTATAAAATATATTTGTATATTATCCACGTACTACATTAATCACATATCTGGCTTAATATTATCTGTACTTTGCATTTACAATGAAAACAGGTATAATATTTTAGTGTATTATTAGATTTACAACTATACACATGGATTGAATATGGTATATATTTTTATCCATACAATAATGACAGGATGTGAGTAAGGTGATTGATTTATCTCATATTGAGAAAATCTATGACAGTGCCGCTGGTCCGGTCCATGCCCTAAAGGATATAAGCCTTCATATAAATAAAGGCGAGATTTATGGCATTATCGGCTTAAGTGGTGCCGGCAAGTCTACCCTGGTTCGTTGCATTAATCTTTTGGAGCGTCCTACCAAGGGAACAGTTACAATAGAAGGAAAAAATATCACTGCCATGAACAACAGTGAGCTTAGAGAAGCACGCAAAGGTATTGGTATGATATTTCAGCATTTCAATTTGCTGTCAACCTCCACAGTATTTGATAACATAGCATTTCCATTACAGTTATCCAATACCCCAAAGGATACAATAAATAGCCGTGTAACCGAATTGCTGGATATGGTGGGCCTTTCCGACAAGGCTGATCAATATCCATCCCAGCTTTCCGGTGGTCAAAAGCAACGCGTTGGTATTGCCAGGGCCCTGGCCAGCAATCCGCAGATTCTCCTCTGTGATGAAGCCACCTCTGCCCTTGACCCGCAAACCACAAAATCTATCCTTCAGCTGATTAAGGATATAAATAGAAAATTAAAGCTTACTGTGGTGGTAATTACGCATGAAATGCAGGTTATCAAAGAAATCTGTGACAAGGTTGCAGTAATTGACAAAGGTGTGATTGCCGAACAGGGGGATGTGCTGGATGTATTTATAACCCCTCAACAGCCGATAACCAAGGATTTTATCAGCGTACTGCTCAGCAACGAGCTGCCTGTTGACTTTAGAAATATTGAAATTAAGGATGAGCCCTTTGAAGACAGCATTCTTCTCATGAGGCTTACCTTTATTGGAGAAACTGCCAATGATCCTATTATTTCGTCCTTGGTGAAAAAATATGATGTCAGTGCAGATTTATTCTTTGGGAGTCTGGATGACATAAAGGGAGCTCCTTTTGGCAGGCTTATCATTGGTCTTGATGGCAGTCAGGATGACATTCACTCTGCCATGGATTATCTTCGCGAACAAAAGGTTAAGATGGAGGTGATTGGCTATGTCAGCAGACATGCTTCCTCTCATCACTAAGGCATTGGGAGAAACAGTTTACATGGTGGCTGTTTCCATGATTATTTCCTCCCTGCTGGGGATTCCTTTGGGGGTACTGCTTCATACCACCTCCAAGGGACAGATTCTGGAATGTCTTCCTGTTAACAGGGCTGTGGGAGCTATAGTAAACGCTATTCGCTCTATTCCTTTCATTATATTAATGGTAGCTATCATTCCACTGACCCGCCTGATTGTGGGCAGTGCTATTGGTACAACAGCCGCTATGGTACCATTGGTACTGGCCTCTGTACCTTTTATTGGCCGTCAGGTTGAAACCTCTCTTCGGGAAATACCATACGGTATTGTGGAAGCCGCCCAGTCCATGGGAGCCACTCCACTACAGATTATACGCAAGGTTTTCCTGCCAGAGGCTATGCCAAATATTGTGGCCCAGCTTACCACCGTTGTCATCAGCCTAATAGGTGAGTCTGCCATGGCCGGTGCCATAGGTGGCGGCGGTCTTGGTGATTTGGCAATCCGCTATGGTTATCAGCGTTTCCGCCCGGATATTATGATTGCCACTGTAATCGTACTTATTATTATGGTTCAGATAGTGCAGTTTGCCGGTAACAAGCTGGCCAAGCATCTGGACAAACGTTGAAACGGGTGTAGCTCTCTATATATAATGAGAGAAATATATACACTATCTTTAAGGAGGTCTTTTAATGAAAAAGGTATTACTTATTTTATCAGCACTTGTATTTGCCATTGTGGCCCTGGCCGGCTGTGGTGCGGACAACAAGCAGGCATCCAATGACAGTAAAACACTGAAGGTTGGTGCAACTTCTGTTCCACATGCTGAAATTCTTGAGCAGATTAAAGACGATTTGGCCAAGGATGGCATTAAGCTGGAAATCGTTGAGTACAGTGATTATGTACAGCCAAACCTGAATCTTAACGACAAGGAGCTGGATGCAAACTACTTCCAGCACAGTCCTTACCTTGAGGATTTTGTAAAGCAGCACCCTGAGGTTAAGCTGGTTAGTGCCGGTGGTATCCACATCGAGCCAATGGGAGTATACTCCAAGAAAGTAAAGAACCTGAAGGAGCTCAAGGATGGTGCCTCCATTTCTATTCCTAACGACCCTACCAATGGTGGCCGTGCTTTAGCCCTCCTTGCCAAAGCTGGTGTTATCACCCTTAAGGATGGGGTTGGTGTAACTGCCACCATTCAAGATATTACCTCCAATCCTAAGAACATTAAGTTCCAGGAGCTGGAGCCTGCCCAGGTGCCACGTACCCTGGACGACGTTGATGCCGCCGTTATCAACAGCAACTTTGCAATGCAGGTTCAGCTGAACCCAGTTAAGGACAACATCTTCATCGAGGATTCCACCTCTCCTTACGTAAACATCGTTGCAGTTCGTACCGGTGACGAAAACCGTCCTGAGATTCAGGCACTCATGAAGGCCCTGAAGTCCGAGAAGGTTAAAAAATTCATTGCAGAAAAGTACAATGGTGCTGTAGTAGCCGCATTCTAAGAAATTAGGCAATCTACGCAAATTAAAAGAGCTACTGACTCAAAATGTGTTTTCACACTTTGAGCCGGCGGCTCTTTTAGTTTGTTTCCACCACCTAAAGAGGACGGGGATATCTTAAAGCTAGTTATATCTTATTCTTTTTCCACCTTATACACTGTCGCATACATGGTTGGCAATACCAAAAGTGTCAGCACTGTTGCCACCAAAAGGCCACTGGCAATGGCTACTGCCATTGGCCCCCAGAAGGTACTGAACATCAACGGTATCATACCGAGAATTGCAGCTGCCGCTGTAAGCATAATCGGTCTAAAACGCATAACTGCTGAATCCATTATGGCATCCCAAGGAGTTTCTCCCTCTTCCAAATGCTTTTGAATCTGGTCTATCAGAATTACCGAATTTCGTATAATCATGCCACTGAGAGCCAGTACACCAAGGATTGCCACAAAGCCCATGGCCTGGTCAAAAATCAGCATTCCTGCTGCCACACCTATAAGTCCCAATGGTGCAGTAAGAACAGTAAGAAGCATCAGCTTGCCATTTTTCAACTGGAACATCAGCAAAGTTATGATACAAAATATCATGGCCGGTACAGGCTTCGTAATATTTCCCATGGCTTTTTTGCTGTCATGCAGGGCACCGGCTGCTTCAATTTTATAACCGGCAGGCAAATTGTCTGCAATATCCTTAACAGCTTCCAATGCCTTTTCAGTAGCATCATTTGCAGTGCCGGAAAGGATATTACCCTGTACCGTTACGCATGGGCCTAATCTCTCGCGGCCAATAACACCATTTTCAGTTCTGAGAGAAATATCCGCCAGCTGCTCCAGTGGGACATAACCCCTGCCTGTATATATTGGCAATTCCTTTATCTTGGACAAATCTGTGCGGTCTACCTCAGCCATTTCCAGAACTATATCCACAGTACGGTCACCCTTATAGAACTGTGCTGCTGTAGCTCCTGTAAGCTCAGTATATACCATTTTGGAAACAGTCTGCGCTGTCAACCCCATGGCCTTCAGCTTATTTTGATCATATTCCAAATGGATTACCTTGCTCTTTTCATGCCAATTCAGATGCACCTCAGTGTTATTTTCATCCTGTGCCACTCGGTCAGCCACCTGCTCGCCGATTTCCCTAACCTTATCCTTATCAGTACCGTAAACCTTCAGCATAATAGGATAATCTGCAGGGGGGCCAGTCTGAAGAAATTTTATGTCATGACGAACCTCAGGGAATTCATTTTCCAGTTCCTCCCTGATTTTTCTGCTCAGTTCCTCTCTGTGTTCAGCATCCTTTGATACAACAATAAACTGGGAATAATTATCCACAGGAGGCTCCGGGGTGAAAGGAAGCACAAATCTTGGGGCCCCTTCTCCCACATAGCAGCTGTAGTTTTCTATTTCATCGGCGTGCTGATTAAGGAAATCAGCAAATCGCTTGGATACCTCCTCCGTATTTTTCAGTGAAGCCCCATCATTGAGGCGCATGGATACAATAATCTCAGGTCTGGTGGAAGGCGGGAAGAATTCATCACGCACCAGCTTCATGCCCAAAATAGAAAGAGCAAATATTCCCGCGGTGGCTACTAGCACCAGCTTTCTGTGAGTCAGGAACCAGGTCAGAATATTGCGAAATATTGTATAGAATTTGCTCTGATACTGGACAGTATCCCCTTCCTCATTACGCTTAACCTCAACCTTAATCAGATGGTATCCATATAGAGGAGCCACCATAACAGATACTACCCATGAAATTAGCAGGGCCATAGAAATAACCGGAAACAGGGCACTACAGAATTCTGCT
>DFHJ01000143.1 GCA_002372665.1 Anaerovibrio lipolyticus | reverse complement strand
GGCGAAATAGGTATTGGACTTGCTGTCTACCCGATGACCGTTAATGCCGGCTCCACCCTCGGTGTAGCCATCCTGCCACAGCTGGGAAAGCTGTATATTTGCATAAGGACTGATATGCCATACCTTCATATTTTTGGCATTTAAATCGTATTTGTATTCTCCGCCTAGCTCTAAAATACGACTGTTATAATTGGCCTGGGCATGTAAACCAAGACCGGTAAGACGACGAGTCAAATCATTCTTCTGCCAGCCATAGTCCAGATATACATAGCCGGAATGAGGTCCCTTGCTGTAGCCCCCATATAAGCCAAGACGGGTATCCTTTATGTTGTCGTGGGATAAGTTATCTGCAAAGGAGAAGCTGCCATAGCTCACAAAAATACCAGCCCGCCAGTTCTTGCCATAAGCTCTGTCCCATCCACCAGCAATAGTAGTTCCCTGGTAATAGCTGCTGCCAGTGCCTTCACCCCAGTTGCGGGCTGTTTTAAACCAAAAATCATTGTCCACTGGCTGATCAAGCTTCATCTTCATAGTAGGATTCTTGCCGGAATCATTCGTATCAAGACCAGCTGATGGAACAGGAACCTCCACATCCTTCTTGGCAAAGGCCTCGGTGAGGCGGGCGGACAGGATATGGCTGGTCATGGTGTTGCGCTGGGTCATTACCATATTATTGGCCACGGGACTGGAGCCCAGCCCCGTAAGGGCAGTCTTGGCTTCGCTGCTGTCCATGGCATATAACGGACGCATATCATTGACCCGACTGTCCCCGGCGTCAGACAGGGACTGGGCCATATTGTTCATAGCATCAAAAGCCCTGCTCTGTTCCTCGGTCAGGGGCCCCATGTTATTGCCGGCCGCGGAATGAACAATCAATTCCTTGTCCTTCACCTCGCCATAGGTATTCAACATGGCAGAATACGCATAGGGGTTGTCCTTACCATTGGTAACGGACCCGGATATGGAACCGGTGGCTTCCATAAGTACATGCTGCTCCCCTGGCAGGGAAGCCTTGGCCAGCACCGTGGAGCCCTCAATATCGGCATCACCATCCACTAAAATCTGTCCCTTGGTACCATCGTCATAGGCCTGGAGATACCCATCAGAAACCAATTTTCCCTTAATGTTCATGCTGGTATCACCATTTGCTGCCCCAATGGTACCATGATTAATAAATTGGCCGGTGGTATCATCTGAAAAACCCGTAGGCATATTCTTGGACATATCATTAACTTTATAATCGCCACCATACAGCTCTGCATCTTTGGCAACCATTACATTTACAACATTGGCTTTACCACTGTAATTAAGAATGCCCCCAGTTACATTCATTTTCATATTGTCTTCACCGGTAATATTGCCATTGTAAGTCATATTGTTGTTATTAAAGTTCAGGTTGGTAACTAAGTCAGGGATATAGTTGTGGTAATCATAGCCGCTTCCCTCTGTGTTCCCATTATACTGAATACGCAATACGTCCCGAATATTTTGATCACTATCATAGGCACCTTCACATTCCTTAGCATCAAACTGCTTCCAGTCAGAAATTATGTTGCCTTGTATGCTGGCACCATTATTTATGTTAATATTCTTTACGAAAGCATTTTTACCAATGTAAATAGCTGCATCACTGCCTGCCAATTTACCAGAAAGATTGTAATCATCAACCAATGGTCCTACAAGCTCATCTATCGCCACGTTACGGGTATTGGCATTCATATTAGTAAGATCATAATTTTCGGCTCTACTAATTGAGCCAGGCTCCTGTCCGCTGTCCTTGCTATTAACCCAACGTTTATAACGAATATATGATCCACGATACTCATGACCAGCTCCGCCACGGGATGAACCAAAGTCAAATCTGATTCCTGTTCCGCCTTCACCTAATGCAGTAACAGTACCAGCCTGGTCCACTTGTTGATTGCGGCCATAGGAAATCATTACGCCGTTTCCCCGATAACCATCTGCATGGATTTCCGTGTCCTCCGGAATAATCAGCTTGTTCTCCATGCCATCCACACGTATACCGGTACCACCATCACCCATGGTCATAATATCCGCGGACTGGGTCACCTTATTGCCATAGCCATAAATATGAAGCCCTATTCCCAGGGGCACATCACTGTAGGTATTGTTAAGATATGCTGTTCCCTCATCGTTTCTGGCGAAGAATCCTTGAGTATTATTAATAGTTCCACCATTTCCATAGATGGAGCGGCCATAATATGCCTTGCGGTCAATGTTATATCCCAGATCCTGCAATGCAGCCAGCTCTACTTCCAGAAATGCAGTATAATTACTATAGCTGCGATGACTCATCATACCAGAGGTCTGGAAATGGGAACCTTCAAATCGATTACCTTCCCAACCATTTACCGGTAAAGCACTACGACCAAAGAAGGTTGCTCCATCCAATACATCAACTACATTTTTGCCAGAAAAATAAGCAAATCCATTACCTTCATCTGTGACTTTCTTATCAACAATGAAATAATCTTTTGGTGAGATACTCGGATAATCATCTTTCAGTTCCTCAAATTGATCGGAAGTGATAATTGGCATTCCAGCCTTGGCCTTGTTGTTATTCTGGTCGTAAAGCTGCAATGACCAGGATTTTTCATCAGTAAGCCCTGGCATAATATATATATTGTCTCCCCTTGTCCGTCTTTTCAGTGCAATACCCAACGCATGTCCCAGCTCATGCCGCACAGTTGTTGCATAATTGACGGCCTGCTCATTGGTTGGGAGCACCGTATCAGTATCCAGCCACCAGCCATAGTCAGCACCTTTGCGTTGGGCACCGTAATAATACCCTAACCTTAAACGAGTATAGGCATAGCTACCCTCTGGCAGTACACCAGTTTTTGCCTTATCATAGGTCAACTCATCGTATCGGTTACCATTTTGTAATTGCTGGGAAACAAAGTGTTCGGCATTCTTGTAGCTTCTTCTGATTGGCTTGATTCCATCTGAGACAACACTAAGTGAACTTGAGGATGCATTCCTTACCCAATAAGTGGTGACGAAAATCTGCCAAGGATCCTTATTCTTCGCAGTAGGCCCCAACATATCTGTCCAGTATGACGCACTGTCTGCAGCACCTTTAATAAGAGAATCCGGTAAATCATATACAGCCTTAGGAACCATCCATTGACGATTAGTACCTATTCCCTGACCTTCCTTCAAAAAAATCATTTCGGCTATTTGCCTACCATCATAATCGAGGCTCTCCGTGGCCAGGTATTCACTTTCGTTCGCTGTAGCATAAGGAGTAATTGACATTAATCCGATTAGAATGGCTGATACCAGCGCACTATGTTGAGCTCTAGTTATTTTTCGATACTTTTTCATAATACCACTCCTTACAATAGATATTAGCTGCAATTACTCCTATTTATATTAAAGACGGATTCATATCTTGTTTTTTTATTTCTACAAAAAATATCAGATTCCTTTTTTAGTAAATTAAATTTATATATTATTTTGAAAATGCGAAAGTAATACCCAAACCTACCACATTCTTCTCAAGGTAACTGCTGCCATAATGTCCTTATCGTGGCTACCCTTTTGAAGAGCCAAATCTCCGGCCAGGGTCCAACCTGGGGCAAATTCTGCCTCACCGCCCAGGGACATAATAAAATGAGTCTTGTCATTATGACCTTGCAGCTGGTAGCTTTTGGTAGTATCACCAACATAGCCATAGGTGAATTTAGGGTCACTGCCGGAGAAAGCATGCTTAACCCCCAGACGCAAAGCGTAGCTGCCATTACTCAAATACCGCTTGAACTCCACGCCGATACCGCCAGCAAAATAAGTATTGGACTTGCTGTCTACCCGATGACCGTTAATGCCG
>DFHJ01000072.1 GCA_002372665.1 Anaerovibrio lipolyticus | reverse complement strand
TAAGGTCTAACTTTATGGGGTCACTACAATCAGCAGGGCCTTTTAATTTTATGTACAATCCGTTACCACCTTTGGACTAAGGCTCAACCTTTTTCAGCAACTCCAGTAATGCTGATACCTCCTCATCGGACAGGGTAACGCCCTTCCCCATCTTCTCATGTTCAGGCGACCAATCTCTGATATCATATTTGGGTGCCTTGCCATTCCAAGAAATAAGGTTCAAGTCCTTCGTCCACCCCTTCGGGGATGTAGACAAAATACCAATGTTTTCAATTATCTCATAAGAAAAATCCTTTGCCATATTCTACCCCCTTGTGTTCAACATTTAGCTATCTTGGCATTTGCTGAAACTCATTAAACAGGACCGCACTTAGGGCGTTCATTACTACATGGTACTTCTCTGAGTCCTTAAACATCTGCTCATAGGTTTCTTTACTCTCAATATAAGCCTGTTGGGCCGTGTTATTGAAGATATTCGGGAATACGTTATTTGTAAACATTTGCTGGCCGTTATTAACAGCAGCTGTCTGTAGTTTCTTGTCCTTTATCAGTCTATCATGAAGGTCGGACATCATCACTTTATCGCGTTCTGATATCTCGCCAGCATACTGTTCATTAATCTTGTTAATTACTTCCTCCAGCGGACTTACTGTATCCGTCTGCTTTACAGGTTTTTTAGGCTTTGCTGGCTCATACTCGCCCTTCTTCTCCTTTACCAGTTCTATAGAACCCTCAAAGGTCTTTTTGAGATTATAGTATTCCAGACGGACACGATTATCCAAATCAAATGGTGTAGCAGGGTCACTCGGCAAAACCTTGGCCAGATAAGAACAGAAGATGTATTCCTTATGGGTTGCCTTATCGAACATTCGTGCAAGCTGTGAAATGTAGGAATACCACTTCACAAAGGTACGGCACATCTTACGGAACTGATACCGCTGCTCCTGATTCAACTCATTATATTTACGCTGAACTGGCAGGAGCGTATTGGTAATAGCCGCCTGAGTCTTGTTATTCTTGCGGGCATCCTCATCAAAGTAAATTTTATTGACATTCTCAATGTCTGTTTCATCGTATATTTTGTATTCACGGAGCATACTTTGAATCTTATAAATAGTATTCTTGTTAAGCTCCTGATTCAGATATGTTTCCTGATAGAATGGCTGGAAAGCCTCCAGAATTTCTTCCTTAGTATTCACAAAATCCAGTATAAAGGTATCTTCCTTCTCTGGGTGAATCCTGTTAAGGCGGGAAAGAGTCTGAACAGCCTTTACGCTGCGCAGCTTCTTATCCACTATCATGGTATGCAGTAATGGCTCATCAAATCCAGTCTGGTATTTCTCTGCCACCACAAGGATATTGCCCTCGTCATGGAATACCTGCTTTGTCTGGGCCTCTGAAACATGGTTGCCCTCAGAATCAACATTAAGACCACTCTCCGTATACTCAGTACCATTAGGGTCATCAGGGTCTTTAATACTGCCGGAAAAAGCGGCCAATATTTCCACATCATCATATTTCTTGGAAGCCAAATACCGCTTTAATTCATGGAAATACCGCACAGCTGCAAGGCGTGATGAAGTAACCACCATCATCTTTCCCTTGCCATTAATCTTGCTCTTGGTAATATTCTTAAAGGTCTCCACGATAATGGCAGATTTCTGCTGGATGTTGTACGGATGCAGCTCACTGAACCGCCTTATCATCTTTAAAGCCTTGGACTGTGGCACATCTGGATTATCAGGCACATTCTTGGCAATCTGATAACAGGTCTTATAGGTCATGTAATTCTGCAACACATCAAGGATAAATCCTTCTTCAATAGCCTGCCTCATTGAGTAAATATGGAATGGATGGAAGGAACCGTCCTGATACTCTGTACCGAATAATTCCAAGGTTTTATTCTTTGGTGTGGCTGTAAAAGCAAAAAATGACAGATTTTTATGATGCCCATGGGAAATCAGCTCCCGAACTATACTGTCTTCCGTGTCCATCACTTCATCCTCTGCCTTGCCTTCAATTTCGGCATATTCCTTCAAAGCATCCCTGGTATCAGCCAGGGCCACCTTCATCTTCATGGCAGAAGTACCAGTCTGGGAAGAATGGGCCTCATCCACAATAACAGCAAAGTGTTTTCCCGCAGCGTCATTTACTTCCTCATAAATTACAGGGAATTTCTGAAGGGTTGTGACAATAATCCGCTTTCCGGAATTTATTGCCTCCTTAAGATCCTTGGAAGTCTTCTTTTCCCCGATAGTTTCCACACTGCCAAAGGTATGGTCAAATCCTGTTACTGTTTCCTGAAGCTGGGCATCCAGATTACGGCGGTCAGTAACAATGATTACGGAATTAAATATTGGCTCATTATTGGCATTATGAAGGGAAGCCAGACGATAAGCAGTCCAAGCGATAGAATTGGACTTGCCGGAGCCTGCGGAGTGCTGAATAAGATAGTTAATGCCAGTACCATTCTCCAGTACATTTGCAATGAGCTTGCGCACTACATCCAGCTGGTGGAACCGTGGGAATATCAGCTTTTTCTTGGTTACAGTTACTGTCTTGCCATCCTTCTTGGTCTTTTCCTGTGTCACCTGATAGCTGATAAACTTCTGCAAAATATCCAGCATACTGTCCTTCTGCAGAACATTTTTCCATACATAGGCGGTAACATAATCATTATCGGAAGTCTGAGGATTTCCAGCACCACCGTCATTTCCTGCGCCATTACTGCCCTGATTAAATGGCAAAAAGAAGGTATTGCCACCCTCCAGCTTGGTGGTCATGGCAGCCTCATAAAGGTCCATAGCAAAGAAGGCCAATATACGGTGATTCAGCCTGAAAGCTGGCTCCCGCTGGTCACGGTCATACATCCACTGGGTCTTTCCGTTATCTATGCTCTGGCCAGTAAGCTGGTTCTTCAGCTCGATGGCGATAACAGGAATACCATTTACTGCCAGCATCATATCCACGCTGTTGTTATTCTTTGAGGAATAATGCCATTGGCGGATGCACTGGCAGATATTCTGCTGATAATGCTTTACGGCAGTTTCATTAAGGGAGGATTCAGGCTTGAAATAACATACCTTAAATTCCATGCCAAGGTATTTGAAGCCGTGACGAAGCACATTAACAAGGCCCTTCTCCAATACAGCATCCTCAAAGCACTTGTAGAATTTCTGATTAACATCAGAATTGCACTGACGCTCAAACCGCTGCCACATAATAGGCTGGGTAGCCTTTACAAAGGATATCAGGGTTTCAATATCCAGTGCCATATCAATGGAATTGCGATACCCAGTATCATTAGCCTTGGTATAGCCTCCCTCCGGGGAAATCAGAAATGCCTCAATATTTGCTTCAAACTGCTTCTCATTTTCTGCCATATTATCACCTTATTTATCCTATGTATTTTCTGCTTCAAGTATAAGACGATCAAAATCACTTAAATACTGTTTATCCTGAATAACACGATACTGCTCAAATTCACTTTCGGCAAAAGCCTTGGCAATGGTTGCTGTGACCTTGCCCTTATTATGCAGAACTTCTGCATCGTTAAATTGCAAAAAAGCATCCAGTTTAGATGCCCAGTCAGCCATAGTCATGGGGATGTGACGGCGTGCCTGACGTGTTGCATAGTCTAAATACATGGTGACTATTTCATTAAGTTCCTGCATTTCCTCTTTAGCAAGATAATTCTTAGCTACAGAAACATCAGCTTTAACAATTTTCCCATCTGGAGCATTTTTCCTTATCCAGTACATAGCCCTGCTTGGCGGAGGTGTCCAATACCTTGGTTGCCCACTGGCGGAATTGAATAGCCCGCTGGGAGTTTACACGATAGCCCACAGCAATGATGGCTGATAATGAATAGAAGTTGTAACGATATGTTTTGCCATTATCTGCAACTTGTTCCATTTTGGAACAAGTTGAACTCTCGCTAAGTTCTCCGCTTTCATATATAGCTTTCAAATGTTTTGTAATAGCCGGTCTGCCTATATCGAATAGTTCTGCAATAGCCTTCTGGGTCAGCCATACATCCCCATCCTGCACCCGAACCTCGATGGAGTCTGCACCACTATCCTTGGTAAATACCAAAAAATCCACAGTACTATTACGGATATTTGCTTTTGTCATTACGCTACCACCTTCCGCTTGCCGGTAAC
>DFHJ01000110.1 GCA_002372665.1 Anaerovibrio lipolyticus | reverse complement strand
TACACGATCCATGGCATCACCATTTACAGGTGCTTCCGGGGTGTCTTCTGCTTCCAGCACAACATGTGTACCACCCTGCAGGTCAAGGCCCTGTCTGATGGACTTTGCCAACGGCCCCACGAAGGTGAAGAAAACACCAACGATGATAACAATAGCAGCCAGAAGCTTCAATAAACTATCCTTTCTCAACTACTTTATCCTTCTTTCGAATTATTTTATTTGGAACACTTTATAATTCCATTATGTGTAAGAAGATAATCCATAGGAATATCATGGTCCATAACCTTAATTTCATCCATAAGCTGACACTCATAGGCCACTGCCACCAATGCAGCATTTCGAAGCTTCTTAAGGAATATGTCATAAAATCCGCCGCCCAGGCCAAGACGATGGCCCTCTTGGTCAAAGGCCGCACCGGGAACCACCACGAAATCAATTTCCACAGGATTTACTTCGTGATAATCATCCTCGCTTACAGAAGGAATATCCCAATAACCAGGCTTCAGCTCATCTAAGCTGTTCAGTCTGGCAGCTGTCATAATGCGGGTCTTTGGCTCAGCAATATATGGAACGCAGAGCTTCTTCCTATCTGCCAGCACCTGGCTCAATATCTCCCTGGTCTGAACTTCATCTTCCACTGAAACATAACAAAAAACACAGGCGGCTTGTTTATACAGCTCAAAATTCCTAAGCTGCCGAAATATTCCATGGCTTTCAGCCACCCGCTTTTCCGGACGCATGGCCCGTCTTTTAATAAGAGCAGTTTTTCTAAGCTCTTTTTTCAAAAGAGTAAGGTCATTCTCCATTATTCCTTATCCTTTGTGTCTTGCATAGCTGTCTCTTCCACGGTATCCCCATCATCTTTGGCTGCAGTGCCGGACAAAAGCTCCTTACGCTCCTCCTCACTGCCCACAATAGCTGTGGCAATCATGGATTTGGCGACTTCAATTACCACGCCCTCAGCGACCTCCAGCATAATGGTGGCCTCCTTGACCATATCCACCTTGCCGTATATGCCACCCCGGGTTACCACCCGGGTACCGCGCTTCAGCTTGGACACCATATCCTGCTGCTTTTCCTGCTGTTTCTTCTGAGGACGATAAAGCAGCACATAAAACAGGATAACCATCAAAATGACTGGCGCTGCTCCACCAAGTCCGAAGAAATCTTCCCCCATTATATTACCCCCTTAATCTGCTATTTTTGCAGAATAATTAATTGCAGCTATGGGACTTTGCTCCATAGTTATAATTGTCGAGGAAATTACGGCGGAACTCACCAAATCTTTCCTCAATAATTGACTGACGCATCTCATGCATAAATCTCTGTAAGAACCGCAGATTATGCAATGAAAGAAGTCTTAAGCCGAATATCTCATTGGCACGAACCAAATGACGGATGTATGCACGACTGAAGTTACGGCAGGCATAACAGTCACAGTCCTCCTCAAGAGGTCTGAAATCACTGGTAAATTCTGCATTTTTCATTACCAGTCTGCCATTCCAGGTCATAGCAGTACCATTTCTGGCCACCCGTGTTGGGAATACACAGTCAAACATATCAATACCGTGCATAACCCCCTCCACCAGGCAATCAGGAGTGCCAACGCCCATGAGGTATCTTGGCTTATTCTTTGGCAGCTGCCCCACTGTATGGTCAAGCATCTCATACATGAGCTCCTTAGGCTCTCCAACACTGAGACCACCTACGGCATAGCCTGGAAAATCCATCTCCACCAGCTCATTTACGCTGCGGGTACGGAGGTCCTTGTACATACCACCCTGAACAATACCAAATAGTCCCTGCTGTGGGCTGGTCATAACCTCCTTACAGCGTTGTGCCCAGCGAGTTGTTCTGGCTGTAGAAGCCTTGGCATAATCATAATCAGCCGGGTACGGAATGCACTCATCAAATGCCATAACTATATCAGAGCCTAAATCCATCTGAACCCTCATGGAAACCTCAGGAGACAGGAACTTCTTGGAACCGTCAATATGTGAACGGAAGGTAACCCCCTCCTCAGTAATCTTGCGAAGATCTCCAAGACTGAACACCTGGAAGCCACCGCTATCCGTAAGAATAGCACCATCCCAGTTCATAAACTTATGAAGCCCGCCGGCCTCACGAACCAAGGCGGAGCCTGGGCGTAAAAACAGATGATATGTGTTACTGAGAATAATCCCAGCCCCCATATCGTGAAGCTCCTCAGGAGAAACGCCCTTTACAGAGGCCTGTGTTCCTACAGGCATAAATATAGGCGTTGGAAAGCTGCCATGAGGTGTATGAATTATACCTGCCCTGGCACCAGTAGCTGGGTCCTGCTTTATTAATTCATAGGTTATAGCTGGCAAATAATCGCCTCGCTTTCATTAGTTTTTTCACAGTGTTTAGGTAAATAATTCATTAAACACTCTAACTGAAATATCATAACATAAAAAGCCTGTTCTTTCAACAATAGTCAAAAGAACAGGCTTCTATACAACGAAAATCTCATGCTTCCCTATATGGAGTAAGAATAATCATGGCAATGGACAAAAATACTGGTACTAT
>DFHJ01000045.1:3894-17920 GCA_002372665.1 Anaerovibrio lipolyticus | reverse complement strand
GTCGGCAGTAAAGCGCAATAAGCTACCTGATTATATTGTCAGAGGCCTTTCATTTATCGGGGTATCGATGCCTAGCTTTTGGATAGGCTTGCTGTTGCTTTATTTCTTTGGATTAAAGCTGCGCCTGTTCCCCATTGCTCAGTCTGAAGTAACAGCAGCGGGAATTGTCCTGCCTGCTCTTACTCTGGCGATTTATATGTCTTCAAAATATATGCGTCAGGTACGTACCGTAATCTTGGAGGAGTTAAACCATGATTATGTGGTAGGGGCCAGAGCACGAGGCCTTTCGGAAACCACAATATTATGGAAGCATGTGCTGCCAAATGCGATTTTACCTCTCATTACCCTATTGGGCATGTCCATTGGTTGGCTTTTAGGTGGTGTGGCTGTTATTGAGATGGTTTTCTCCTGGCCAGGTATTGGTAATATGGCCGTTAGAGCTATAGCTATGCGTGATTATCCGCTTATAGAGGGCTTTGTATTGTGGATTGCCATCGTTTATATGGTAATTAATTTGTTGGTAGATATGTCATATTCATGGCTTGATCCTCGGCTGAAAAAGGAGGCACAATAATGGCTCATACTAAGAGTTTTTCCCATAGCCATGGGGCCGATAATGTAAATATGGAGCTTGGCATAGATGTTGATAGCAATTTAATATCCAGAATTAAAGCCAACAAGCAGTTCTCGATATATACTGCCCTGGTGATATTGATTATATTGGTAGCTATTTTTGCACCCTGGCTTGCTCCTCAGGATCCATTGGTGGGGGACATGAAGAATGCGTTGCAGACTCCTTCAGCTGAGCATTTGCTGGGAACAGACAAGATGGGCCGCGATACCCTTTCAAGAATTATTTGTGGTACCCAAACCTCATTATTTATGACTATATGTCTGGTGGTGCTGGTAGCTGTGGTAGGAACCTTTGTGGGGACCATGGCTGGTTATTTTGGTGGAAGGATTGAAATGGTGCTAATGCGGTTTACCGACATGATGCTGTCTTTCCCTGGTATCGTCTTGGCCATTGCTATAGCCGGTATTATGGGGGGAAGTGTTATAAATACTATTTTGGCACTTTGCGTAGTAAGCTGGGCTAAATATGCCCGTTTGGTACGCAGCTTGGTACTGAAAATCCGCAATCAGGATTTTATTACTGCTGCTCAACTGTGTGGTACCAGCACCAGAATGATTATTTGGCAGCATATTTTGCCTAATACCTTGCCAATGGTGGTTATTACCGCTGCCATGGATATTGGTACCATGATGATGGAAATAGCCGGACTTTCATTTCTGGGCTTCGGTGCTCAGCCACCAACTCCTGAGTGGGGCCTGATGCTCAATGAAGGGCGCCAGTATATCCAGACAGCCCCTTGGCTTATGGTGTATCCTGGTATGGCTATATTTATTGTGGTAGCCATCTTTAACCTTTGGGGAGATAGTTTGCGGGATATTTTAGATCCACGTCAGACTTGATTCATGTTATGTTATATGAAAATGGAAAGGATGAAAAAAATGAATTTTTTCAGGACAAAGAAAATCTGGAAAGCCATCAGTGTGGGCTTGTGTACTGCTTTGGCTGCAGTGGTAATCGCCGGGTGTGGCGGTTCTGCCAGCAGCGATGCTGTTAACAAGGGAGTTTTGAAGGTTGGTGTAACCAACTTTGCTGATACCCTGGAGCCAACTGAGAACTTCTTTGGTTGGGTTGTTATGCGTTATGGCTTAGGTGAGTGTCTTGCCAAGTTTGATGAGAAGATGAATGTTCAGCCTTGGTTGGCTGAGGAGTGGAAGGTTAGTGACGATAAGCTGACCTGGACCTTTAAAATTCGCGATGGTGTAAAATTCTCCAATGGTAATCCATTGACTGCTGAGGCTGTAAAGGCTTCCATAGAGCGGGCATTTGCCAAGAATAGCCGTGCTGCCACCTTCTTTAAGTATACCTCCATTAAGGCAGAGGGTCAGAACCTTATCATAACCACTGACAAGCCAACCCCTAATATGGCTGGCTTCCTGGCTGATCCTTTGTTTATCATTGTTGATACAACTGCAGAGAGCAGCCGTGATTTCTCCAAGGAGGGTCCAATCTGCACTGGTCCGTATATGGTTGAATCCTTCGTAAAGGAAAAATCCGTTATGAAGAAGAACCCTAATTATTGGGGTGGAGAAGTGCCATTTGAGACTGTAGAGATTCCATCCATTGATGATCCTAATACCCGTGCTATGGCTCTCCAGTCTGGCGATGTGGATATGGCTGTAAATATTGCAGCTGGTGACATGGATTCCTTCCGCGGTAACAATAGCTTCACAATTGATGAAATTTCTTCACTGCGTACCGTTTTGGCCCGTCTGAACCAGAAGGGTATTTTGAAGGATCCTAAGGTTCGTGCTGCTTTGATTTGTGGCTGCGATCGTGAAACCTATAATAAGGTATTGTTAAAGGGTACCTTCCTCCCAGGTAAGGCACCAGTACCACCATCCATGGATTATGGCTTTGATCAGTTAAAGGATCCTAATGCTTATAATCCGGAGCGTGCTGCTCAGCTCCTGAAGGAAGCTGGTTGGACTGATACTAATGGTGATGGTATCCTGGATAAGGATGGTAAGCCATTAAAGCTGGATTTTGTGGTTTATAACAGCCGTGCTGAGCTACCTCTTTATGCAGAGGCAGTACAGGCAGATTTGAAGAAGCTGGGCTTTGATATTAACATTAAGAGTGTAGATTATAATCTGGTTGACCAGATGGGTATCAAGGGTGAGTATGACCTGTTGATTTCCAATATTACTACAGCTAATACCGGTGATCCTGAGATTTATCTCTCCTGGTATTGGAAGTCCAACATTAACGGAGACAATCCTCAGAATGGTTCCGGCTACAGCAATCCTGCTCTTGATGCCAAGTTCAATGCTTTGTCTGTAGAGTTTGATAAGCAGAAGCGTCGTCAGCTCATCATTGAGATTCAGCAGATGATCATGGATGATGGTGCAGCTCTGTTCCTGGGTTACCCTCAGACCAACATTATCTTTAACAATGCGTTGTCTGGTGTAAAGATGTTCCCTTCCGATTATTATTGGATTACCAGTCTGATTAAGCCAGCATCCAAGTAAGGAGCAATCCATGTTACTAGAAATAAATGACCTGGATATCACCTATGGAGACAATACTCCAACAGTAGAAAATGTAAAGCTATCTTTAAATGAAGGTGAGATACTGACTATTGTTGGTGAATCCGGCAGCGGCAAAACAACAGTTATCCGTTCAATCCTTGGTCTGCTATCTGGAGATGGCCATGTGAGCAAGGGAACCCTCAGCTTTAAGGGAAGGGATTTAAAGACCCTTTCCCTTAAGGAGTGGCGTGAACTGCGTGGCAAGGATATTTCCATGATTTTCCAGGATTCAGGCAATATGCTGAACCCCGTTCAAACTATAGGTCATCAGTTTAGAGAGTATATTCAGCTTCATAGTGATATGAGCGATTCGGAAGCAGATGCCAAGGCCGTTGAAATACTCAAGCGGATGCATCTTCCCAATGCTGAAAATATACTTTCCTCCTATGCCTTTGAGCTTTCTGGTGGTATGCGCCAGAGGGTAGGTATTGCCATGGCAATAACCTTTCATCCCCAGCTTCTGCTGGCGGATGAGCCTACCTCGGCTCTTGATGTAACCACCCAGGCCCAGATAGTAAAGGAACTGATGCAGGTGGTAAAGGAGTCTGGCACTGCCATGATTATGGTGACCCATAATCTCGGTGTGGCATCCTATATGTCGGACAAACTCATGGTTATGGCCGGCGGCCGGGTGCTGGAATACGGCAATGCCAGGGATATACTTACAAATCCTCAGAGCAATTATACGAAAACTTTGCTGGCTTCAGTGCCAACGATTGGAGGCAAGCGTTATGTCTGAGCAGAATAATACTAATGATTGTCTCATGAGCATTGAACATATTACCAAGGAGTTCAAGCTGTCTGATGGTAATATATTGCGGGCCTGCAATGATATCTGTATTGATATTTCCAAGGGGAAGACAACAGCTATTGTAGGTGAGTCGGGGTGTGGAAAGTCAACGCTGGTGAAGACCATAATGGGCATCCATGAACCTACCTCTGGCCGTGTAATGTTCCATGGTAAGGATATTACCAAGCTGAGCAATAAGGAAAAACGTCAGAATTATCGTCATATTCAAATGGTTTTTCAGGATCCGGCTACCGCCTTTAATCCGAAAATGAAGGTAAAGGATCTTATATGTGAACCCCTCAGAAGCTTTGGCATTATCAGTAAGGGGGAAGTGGAGGAACGGGCTAAGGAGCTGTTACGTCAGGTGGATTTGCCTGAGGAGTTTGTAAACCGTTATCCACACAGTATGAGCGGTGGCCAGCGTCAGCGTGTGGCCATTGCCCGTGCTTTGGCTTTGGAGCCTGAGGTAATTGTCTGTGACGAGGCGACCAGTGCCTTGGATGTATCTGTTCAGGACAGCATCATTAAGCTGCTGGTAAAATTGCAGCAGGAAAAGGGTATTACCTATATTTTCATCTGCCATGATTTGGCCTTGGTTAGTCTGTTTAGCCATAAGGTAGTAGTTATGCAAAAGGGAACAGTAATGGAGCAGTTGGACGGAGATAAATTGGCTGAGTCCACTCATCCATATACCCGGGATTTGCTGAATGCTGTTTTCTCTGTTCACTGATTCCAATAAGCTAGTATAGGATTTTCAGCGAGTTTTATATGCTTCAAAGATATTTTTCATCCTCGATGGATCGTAAATACCTTAAAATATCACTGCCAGCGGCTATGGAGGGGGTATTTATGATACTCCTGAGCAATGTGGACCTGATTATGGTCGGCGTGCTGGGAGCATCAGCCATTGCCGCTGTCAGTATATTTACCCAGCCACGAATGATGCTGCTTACGGTGGCCAGATCACTGGCTGCGGCAGTTACTTTACTGACGGCAGAGCATTTTGGTGGCGGAAGATTACTGCGGGCAGGGCGTATATTGCGCCAGTCACTGTTTTTGGGGGCAATTATTATGTTGGTGCTCCACATAATATTTTTTGCCTATCTTCCCCAACTGCTGTTGTGGATGGGGGCAGAGCAGCATTATTTGCAGCTGGCCCTGGATTACGCCTGGATAGCATTGGGGGCAGTTTATCTTACCTCTATCACAGCTGTTTTACAGGCAATTCAGCTGGGCTTTGGAGAAACCTCCATTGTACTGAAAACAAATCTTCAGGGGAATATCATAAATGTTATGGTTAATGCTCTGTTGATTTTTGGACTGGGACCCTTCCCTGCTATGGGAGTTAGGGGAGCAGCCATAGGTACCTTGGTGGGAACTGTCTATACCATGAGCTATACTGTATGGATGCTGTGGAAGGCAGGAATACTTAAGGCTGGTGGATTTATTCCCGACAAAATATACTTCAAATATTTCCTGCCGTTATTTGGCAGCGTTTTTTCCGAGCAGGGCTTTGAACGTATAGGTATGGTAATCTATACCCGTATGGTGGCAGAGCTGGGAATGATTCCTTACGCTATTCATGCTATATGCATGAACTTCTGTGATTTTTATTATTGCTTTGCAGGAGGGCTGGGGAAGGGCAGCACGGTTATGGCTGGCCATGCCAAGGGGCGCAAGGATATGGCTGAATGGAAAAGCTCTATGGCAGTAAGCATTAAATGGAGTGCCATCTTTTCAATGGTGTCCTTTGTGCTGACAGCATTTTTTCGGGAAGAAATATTCTCCCTCTATACAAATGATGTATCCTTGCTTTCATTAGGGAGCATTGTAATGCTTATAGTGGCTTTGGTGAGCTTTCCTGAAGCTCAGCAGATGGTGTGTGCCGGTATTCTGCGGGGGAGTGGCAAATCAGCCCATGTGGCCATATACTCATTTGTAAGTATTACGGTGTTGCGACCAATAATCACTGCTTTATTCCTGTATTATTTGGATATGGGACTGGTAGGTGCCTGGATAGCCTTGGCCTTGGATCAGTCAACCCGTGCGATATGTGCCAGCTTCCTCTTATGGCGGTTGCAGAAAAGGGAAAAGTGGTATTTGCAAACAGTTGAGGAAACATAATAAATTCCATATGAAATTTGGACTGCTTCGGCAGTCCTTTTTTATAGGTGAAAATACTTTTTTACTTTTGATTAAGATATTTTTTACAAATTTTCAAAAAAATATTTAAACATTCTGAATTTTGTGCCATAATTAACTTGTACCTGTAAAATACAAAGAGCAGGTGGAGAAGTAATAGGGAAAGAGAGGGAGAGTATATGGTTACTTTTTTGTGTGCGCTGGCTGCACTGATTTTGGGATATGTCGTTTACGGCAAGATAGTGGACAACATATTTGGTCCTACTGATAATCCCACTCCGGCAACAGTTCACAATGATGGCGTGGATTATATTCCTTTGCCTACCTGGAAGGTATTCATGATTCAGCTGTTAAATATTGCTGGCCTCGGCCCAATATTTGGAGCTTTGGGTGGTGCCCTTTGGGGACCTTCCGTGTACCTGTGGATAGTATTAGGTACTATCTTCGCTGGTGGTGTTCATGATTATCTGTCTGGAATGATCTCCTTGCGTGAGGATGGCAAGAGCATTTCCGAGGTAGTAGGACATCACATGGGAGGCACAATGCTGTTCATTATGCGTGTGTTCTCTGTAGTGCTTCTGGTATTAGTTGGTACTGTATTTATGACAGGCCCGGCAGGCCTTCTGGCAAAGCTCACCGGCGTTGCGGTAACCATTGTTTTGCCATGTGTACTGCTTTACTATTTCCTGGCTACCTTGTTGCCAATTGATGCTCTGATTGCAAGATTCTATCCGCTGTTTGGTGCCTGCCTTATTATCATGGCATTGGGCATTATGGCTGGAATGCTCATGGGGGTTGGCGGTCATACCATGCCGGAAATGCAGCTGGCAAATCTGCATCCACAGGGTGATGCAATGCCTATTTGGCCATTGATGTTCATTACAGTGGCTTGCGGAGCTATTTCCGGTTTCCATTCTACCCAGTCACCAATTATGTCCCGCTGCCTTACCACTGAGCGCCTTGGTCGACCTGTATTTTATGGAGCCATGGTGTCTGAGGGTATTATTGCCTTGATTTGGGCTGCAGCTGGTGTAACCTTCTATGACAGTACTGGTGGCTTGGCCGCAGCCATGAAGGCTGGCGGTGCTGGTACCGTGGTATATGATATTTGCGTTGGCTTTATGGGCGGCGACGGCAGTATGACTGGCTACATAGGTGCAACCCTGGCTATGCTGGGTGTAATTGCTTGCCCGATTACTTCTGGTGATACCGCCTTCCGTAGTGCCCGTCTTACTTTGGCTGACTGGTTTGGTGTTTCCCAGTCCAAGGCTGTAAAGCGTTTGCTCTTTGCAGTACCACTTTTGGCAGTGGGCGGTATCCTGTCCCAGATGAACTTTGATATTATCTGGAGATATTTCTCCTGGACTAACCAGACTTTGGCCATGATTGTTCTGTGGACTGGTGCTACTTACTTGTATAGAACCAAGAAGGGCAGCAAGGCTTGGCTCATGGCTGCTGTTCCAGCCACATTTATGTCAGCCGTAACCTGTACTTATATCCTTCAGGCCAAGGAAGGTTTGCAGCTGGGTACTGAAATAAGCTATCCTGTTGGTATTGTCTTTGCTGTTGTATGCGTTATTTTGTTTACCACAAAGGTTCTTCGTGCCAAGGTGTAAAAAACTGAATAATACATGATGAAAACAATAAAGGGGTCAGTGATTGCTGACTCCTTTTTGCTTGTCTTTCATGGAAAAAAAAGAGCAAATGATGTATAATATTACAGGTTGTTTTTGCGGTGACGTGAAGACTTCCTTTAATTTTGTATCATACAATGGAGGTTTTACAGAATGACTAAAATTAATATATTCTCCGGCTTTTTGGGTGCCGGCAAGACAACTTTGATTCAGAAGCTCATCAATGAGGGCTTTAACGACAAGATTTGCCTTATTGAGAATGAGTTTGGTGAGATTGCTATTGACGGCGGCTTCATGAAGGAAGCTGGCGTTCAGGTTAAGGAAATCAATTCCGGCTGTATCTGCTGTTCTTTGGTAGGTGACTTTGAGGAGTCATTAAAGCAGGTTATGGAAACCTATAATCCTGACCGTATTATCATTGAGCCATCTGGTGTTGGTAAGCTATCTGATGTAAAGACTGCTGTTTCCAAGGTGTGCAATGATGATGTGGTAATTGATGGCAGCATTGCAGTGGTTCATGCCAAGAAGTGCAAGATGTATGCCAGAAATTATGGCGAGTTCTTCATCGATCAGATTGCTCATGCTGACTGCATTGTTCTTAGTCGCAGCCAGGATGTAAATGAGAAGAAGCTCCAGGAAACCATTGATATTATCCGTGAGCATAATCCAAAGGCCCCTATTGTAACAACTCCTTGGGATAAAATTTCCGGTGAGCAGATTTTGGATGCTCTGCACCATAGTGAGCTTTTAAATGTGGATGAAGTGGCTAAGGAGCATCATCATGAACATCATCACGACCATGAGCATGAGCATCATCATGATGAGCATCACCACCATGATGAGCATGAACATCACGAGCACGAGCACCATCACCATGACCATGAATGTGATGACCCTAATTGTGGCTGTCACGACCATGACCATGAGCACCATCATCACCATGCAGATGATGTATTTGGTAGCTGGGGTCAGGAAACCACCAAAAAATTCACCATTGATGAGCTTAAGGATATTTTGGCAGAGTTGGTTAATGCTGACGAATATGGTGTTATCCTCAGAGCAAAGGGTATTGTTATGTCCGCCAACGATGGGGAGTGGCTCCATTTCAACTATGTACCGGGAGAGAGCAGCGTAGTAACCGGTGCTGCTGATTATACCGGCCGTTTCTGCGTTATCGGCAGCAAGCTGCAGGAAGGCAGCCTGAAGGAGCTTTTCCTGGGTGAGTAATCTATCTTAATTGGGAGATAAATAATGAGCAAAGAAAAACCAAATGTTCCTGTGTATTACTTTATGGGTCTGTTGGAAAGTGGCAAGACCAGTGTAATCAAGGACTTTTTACAGAATAATCAGTTTGCCAAAGCCGAGTGCAACCTAATTATCTTAGGTGAGGAAGGCGAGGAAGAAATTGACGAGGAGCTTCTGCAGGAGAGCCATTCCAAGATTATTGTGGTAGAGGATGTGGAGGAGCTTTCCACTGAGTTTTATCAGGAGCTTCAAAAAAAATACAATCCCTCCAGCGTCCTGATTGAGGCCAATGGCATGTGGAATGCGGGAGATTACATGAACATTCCCCTTCCGGAGGAATGGTTTGATTTCCAGAATATCGGCATGGTTAATGCGGAAACCTTCGAGGTCTACCAAAAGAATATGAAGGATCGCTTTGTGGATTTATTCCGTTATTGCGAGCTGATTATATTTAACCGTTGTGACCACGAAACCCGTCAGCAGGACATTCGTCGTAATGTTCGGGTGGTAAATCGCCGTGCACAGGTTATTTTCGAATCTGATTTGGAGGATTTTGTGGAGGAGGAGCCGGAGCTGCCATTTTCCATTGACAAGGATGAGATTGAACTGGAGCTTGATGACTATGGTGCTTGGTTTGTGGATATGCAGGATCACCCTGATCACTATGACAAGAAGCGTATCATTTTTGACGGCTATCTCTGTTCTGCCCAAAAGGATGGGGTCATTCATTATGGTGTAGGCCGTGTAGGTATGGCCTGCTGTGCCGATGATATGATGTTTTTGGGAATATCAGGTACCGGTGTGCCCTTCAAGCAGCTTAACCATAGAAAGGATGAGCGTAAGTGGGGAAAGGTAACTGGCGTTATACATGTGAAGTATGACAGCAATGGTGAGATTGACAATCTTAAGATGAAGGTGGAGGCCTTCACCGAGGAAAAGAAGCCTGAAGACACCATTGTGTACTTTAATTAAGATGTAGAGGTTTTACTTATGAAGCCTGATGTTTTGGAAAAAATACAGCAGGAAACTGCTGATTGGGCGTATCTTGATGAGCTGCCCAGGGAAATGTATGGCCTGGTCTATACTAAGCGTTATGAGGAGATAGGGGATACATTCGAGCTCTTTTCCTATGTAAATGAGGAGAAGCATCTGGGCCTTGTGGCGTATTATCATCAGGAAACAAAGGAATATAAGCTGAAAATTCGACGGGGACTTACAGAATTTTGCCTAATGCAGTTTATAACTGCTTCCTTTAGTGAATATGAGCAGCATTTAAAAAAATATTTGGAGCCAGCTGTACATGATTTGGCAATATATAATCCTGATTCCATAAGCTATGTGACCAAGGCTCTTAATATTACTGAATGGGATTACAAGGATATTTTGCCGGAGGAGCTGGAGGGCTATAAGCTGTTTATTAACCCTACCCAGATGGTACGGGTACTAAATGGTTCATATATAGTATTTGATTATTCGGATTTTGATATAGAGAGTAACTTCATCATTTACTATAATGAATTTCGCAGTGAATTCTTTGGTGAGGCCCGTATAAGAAATATTCCGGAAATGAATTATACCTTTGATTCCAAAAACCTTGTGGAACTGGAGGACAAACTGAGAGCACATATGGTTGAGCGCCTGCGGGAGATACGTCAAAGAGCAACAAGGTAAAGCTTTTTATTTTTAATAAATAAAAAACGAAGAAAGCGATTTTTCCAGATTTTCTCATTCTGGGAATCGCTTTTTATTTTATATAAAAGCAGGACAAAAATAGTGCTTTGTCGAAACTAAAACAAAGGTAGGTGTTCTTTTATGGCATTTTTTATGAGGTGATACTTCATGATAAATATGTTAAATAAAAAATTTATAAGGCTGTTTGCTGCTGCGATTAGCTTTTTTTACCTTCTTGTTATTGGAATACCATTGACAGCTTATTCTGCCGGAGATCTACACACAAAGGTGGTTAGGGTAGGCTGGTACGATAGCTATGGATTCCAGGAAACGGATAGTGACGGGGTAAGAAGTGGCTATTGCTATGAATACCTTTTCAGAGTGGCTAATTATACCAACTGGGACTATGAATTTGTCGATGGCGACTGGCCGGAGCTTATTGAAAAGCTGCAAAAGGGCGAAATAGACCTGATGGCTGGTATATCTGTTACCGAAGAACGCAAAAAGTCTATGCTGTTTCCAGACTATCCTATGGGTACAGATAATTATTGGGTTTTTCAGCATGACAGTAGCCAAAACATGAACGCCTATGATTTTTCCACTATGACTGGTAAAAAAATAGGTGGTATCAAGAATAATCGAATGACTTATTTTTTGGAGCTGTGGGCGGCGAGGAATCATGTCGATTTAGATATTATTTATTATGATGGCTTTAATGAAAGGGATAAGGATTTTGCAGCCGGTCTTATTGATGGCGTGGTAGCAACAGATAATAATATTAAGGTGGATGCCGGTTATGCACCAGTGGTTAAGGTGGGGCAGGAACCGTTCTATTTGGCTGTCAATAAAAATAAACCGGATTTGCTGTATGAGCTGAATTATGCTCTGACTGATATTGACAGGGCTGACCCATTCTTTATAAAGAAATTGCAGCTTAATAATTATGGAGCCACACTGATTAATAGTACCCTTTCCGATGAGGAGAGCAAGTGGCTCAGTAATCATAAGCTATGGCGGGTGGGTTATTTTAAGGACTATATGCCATTTTGTGGGCAGGAAAGCGATGGTTCCCCGACAGGTGTAATCACAGACGTATTTAATATGATATTGAAAAATCTCAATATTGAAGATAAGGTAACCATAGAGTATGTGGCGTACGATTCTTTAGGGGATATGATGCAGGGCTTTGCCCGCAATGAGATTGATATGTCCTTCCCTGCCTTTGGAGATGTGCGTTACAGCGAGGATAATCAATTCAGCTATACCTCAGAAATCCTGAGCGTTCCTATGAATGTGGCGTACAGAGGGGAATATTCGGATAAAACCTTCGCCACGATTGGCTTGTTCCATAATCCAATAAAAAAGGTCTTAAAGCCATATAAGGATAGTGAGATTAAGCATTATGACAGTGTGGAGCAGTGTTTTGATGCCATACTGTCCGGGGATGCTACCTGTACGATTATGTCCTCATTGTTCCTGCAGGACCGGCTGAATGATTACAAGTATCACAATATAAAAACAATGCCTTTAGGCACCAGTCTGTCCTACTGTATCTGTGTGCCAAGAAATCAATCGGAGCTTTTTTCCATACTAAACAGGGGAATTGCCCTGATTGATAAGGCCGTGGTTTCTGATTATGTTTTTAAATATATTCAGTCCAATGCCAAGTATACATTTGAGGATTTTATCAGAGACAATAGTGTGATATTCATATTTAGTGGTGGTTTGATTTTCATTCTGGTGTTGTGTGGATTGTACGCATACCTAAATGGACTGAAGCGGGCCAAGGAAGAAGTGGATATACAGCTTAAACGCAATGAGGAGCTGGTAAAGACTGAGAAAAAACAGCATCGCGATTTGGAGAGGGCATTGGAAAAGGCTGAAAGGGCCAGCAAGGCAAAATCTGAATTTCTATCCCGTATGTCCCACGATATACGAACACCTTTAAATGGTATCATAGGCCTTATGGAAATTGATGATCGCCACCCTGAGGATGTGGAGCTGTTAAATGCCAACAGAGTCAAGGCCAAGGTGGCGGCCAATCATTTATTGAGCCTGATCAACGATATCCTTGATATGAGCAAGCTGGAAAGTGACAATGTTGAATTGGCTGAAGAACCATTCAATATTGAAGAATTAATGGCAGAGGTAATTGCCATTTGCAGTATCAGGGCACGGGAAAATGGAATCACCATCAAGTATAATGACAACGGCGGCATGAAATATCCTGATGTCATTGGAAGTCCATTGCATTTCAAGCAGATACTGATGAATTTAATTAGCAATGCCATCAAGTATAACAAGCCTAATGGCAGTATTGATATTTCTGCCCAGCTTGGCTTTGAGGATGAGGATACGGTAACCTATGATATTTTCGTGGAGGATACCGGCATCGGCATAAGCGAAGAATTTTTGCGTCATATTTTTGAGCCATTTACACAGGAAAAGGACGATGCCCGCAGCCGTTATCAGGGTACTGGTATGGGTATGGCCATTGTTAAGGCTTTGGTTGATAAAATGCAGGGAAAGATTGTGGTGGACAGTCTGGTGGGGCATGGTACTACTTTTGGAGTTACCCTGCCATTTAGGATTAATCATAATGTTTTGGAGGAACCTCAGGAAACAGTGAAATCAGATAATTCCATTGAGGGGATGCGGATTCTGGTGGTGGAAGACAACGAGCTGAATATGGAAATTATCAC
The DNA here is from genome assembly GCA_002372665.1 of Anaerovibrio lipolyticus. Classification (GTDB taxonomy): domain Bacteria; phylum Bacillota; class Negativicutes; order Selenomonadales; family Selenomonadaceae; genus Anaerovibrio; species Anaerovibrio lipolyticus_C. The sequence goes on along the minus strand of DFHJ01000045.1, from coordinate 4,574 downwards.
CATGATATTGGAGGATGCAGGAGTCATATTGACGAAAGCAGGAAATGGTCGGGAGGCCTATGATATTTTCATGGAGAAGCCATCGGGTACCTTTGATGCAATCTTGATGGATATTATGATGCCTGAGTGGAACGGATATGAAGCTACTGTGCAGATAAGAAAGGCTGATAAGTCAGATGCCCAGAGTATACCGATTATTGCAATGACAGCAAATACATTTGCGGATGATATTCAAAAATCAAAAGAGTCAGGTATGAATGCTCACATAGGCAAGCCTATAAATGTAGAGGTATTGATGTCCACTTTGGAGAAGTTTAGAAATAATTTACTGTAATATGCGTTGTATTAGTGCTAAAATAATGGCAGTTGTATGTTTTTAAGGAGTGATATCTCATTTTTGCGGTTATTGTAAATACTGTTGCCATTATTATTGGTGTTCTTATCGGATTGGTTCTGAGAAAGGGGATTCCCCAGCGAATTTCTGATGCCGTTATGGAAGCCCTGGCTCTATGTACTGTGGTTATAGGCATACAGGGAACCATTGTGGAAAAAAATATATTATTGCTGATTGTGGCGGTTGTACTAGGTGTATTTATCGGAAAAATATGTGACCTTGATGGCCGGATAAATAGGGCAGCTGCCCGCATTACAGCACATTTTGCTGGTGCCGGTGAAGCGGC